>JAJPYH010000010.1 GCA_021205045.1 Lachnospiraceae bacterium
GTATAGCACAAAAGCCATTATTTGGCCAGTTATTTATTTTATGTTATACTAGTAGGAGAGGGGTTTCCGAGGCACCGGATTTTGTGTTAATTCGTGGTTTTCGTTCCATATTTTGTGGATGGAATAAGTGTTCTGTTTTTTCTGCTGGTACCGTGTTAAAATAAACTCGCATGACATTCTGGTGTGATAGTATAGAGACACATTCTGTGAGAAGGAGGAAGTCTGGTGGCGGTAAATAAATGGAGCAAATATTTTGAGCGACATAAAAGTCAGCTGCAGGCGGCATGGTTTTTGATATTCGGACTGGCTGCGCTGATTGTACAACTTGGTTCGCGGGTCATATTCGATATTGCTTTTCAGGGGATGGAAGACACAGTGAACATCTGGCCGTTCCCTGCACAGACGTTTGGCTCTTTCCTGGCGTTTCTGATTTCCAACACACTGGCGAAGGTGATTTCGTATGTTACAAACCGGAAGAAAACTTTTGCGGCAAACAATAATATCTGTGTCAGCATTGTAATATATGTGGTGATGGTGGCCGCTCTGATCGTGATAGAGACGATTATCGGTACTCCGCTGCAGAACGGTCTGTATGTTCTCTTCGGCGGTGACTTCCTGGATGAGGCACAATCAACTGCCTCAGCGCTGTCGCCGGTCATGTATCAGGTATGCGGAGTCGCCTCACAACTCTTATATGGGATTGGGGATGCGGTGATAGTGTTTTTTATGGATAAATATCTGATCATGAGAAGACATCCGGATCCTGATAAGAAAATGTAGCATAGATCATTAAAACATACACAGGAGAAATCGTGATGGCAAGAGAATCCCAGTGGTATTGACCACGCAGGCAAATCAATCGGTATTGCCGGTACATGATTGAATTCCTTTAATTCTGGAAACGGAAGAAGTGGAGAACCGGATTTACGATGACAACCGAACGCAGGCGTTTTTACAGAAGGTTCCATTGGCGCTGCAGAGAACACAGGAATATGAGCAGCAGAGTTTGTTCGGGTTGCAATAGTAATAAGTCAGTTGGCCTTGCTGTGGACATGCACTTTGAAAAGTGTTATAACAAAAGTAAATGAAACGAAAGAAGGAATGATTATGGATAAATACGCAATAACAGGCTTTTTAGATTGCAATCCAGCGCTTGATGGGTTGGCGCGTTTGAGCAGCAATATTGTCTACTCTACGGAAACCGGAGTTGATCTGACAATGGACCTGCTGCTCCCATGGAATGTGGCAGAAGTGGAAGTACCTCAGAAAAAACATCCTCTGATTGTGTTTGTCCAGGGAAGCGCATGGACTACTCCGGACCGCGAGTTTGAGATTCCGCAGCTCTCCGCATATGCAAGAGAAGGTTATGTAGTGGCGACTGTCGGTCACCGTGATTATACAAAGGGATATCCGTTTCCAGCTTATCTGCAGGATGTTAAATGTGCTATCCGCTTTTTAAGGAAGAATGCCGATGTATATAGGATTGATCCTGACAGAGTGGCAATTTGGGGCACTTCTTCAGGTGGAAATACCGCGCTTTTGGTCGGCCTTACTGCGGATGATCCCAGTTATGAAACAAACGAGTATACTGGTTATTCTGATGCGGTTAAAGCAGTTGTAAGCTGTTTTGGTCCTACCGATATACAGGCGATTGCGGAGGAAAGAAAAGATCATCCTGACTTTTTGCCTATGCTTACAGGCCTATTTGGCCCTGACCCGGATAAATGGGAAGAAGGAGAAAAAGAAATGAGCCCTGTCTGTCATGTAAAACAGGACAAAAAATATCCGCCATTCCTTCTGCTTAATGGGGATGAAGATCAGCTTGTAAAATATTCGCAAATGGAAACAATGTATCACAAGCTGATTGACTGCGGTGCATCAGCGGAGGCATGGCGGATTGAAGGCGCTGTCCATGAAGGCAATTTCTGGAGTAGTGATGTACATGAAGTAATCGGTAAATTCTTAAAAGAGAACCTGTAAATGGTAATTACATATAATCATATGGCGTCCGGTGTGTGACGGTCTGCTGTATAGATAGAGAGAACGCAGGAGTATGAGTAACAGAACCTGTCCGTTGCGGGAGAGATTGTAAATAAAAACCGGAAAAGAACAAAAGAGGACTGACAGGAGGCGGCTTCCATGGATCATCTCCGCTGTGTCGTGGAGCGAATTACATATCAGAATGCGGAGAACGGTTTCTCTGTGATTAAATGCCGTGCTAAGGGCTTTCAAGACCTGGTGACGGTGGTTGGCAATATGCCGGATGTTCATGTTGGTTCTGTCCTGACCATGGAGGGTCAATGGCGGATTGATGGAAAGTATGGCCGGCAGTTTTCCGCAGAGAAATGGGAGGAAACGCTTCCGGCGACAACTTATGGCATTGAAAAATACCTGGGCAGCGGCCTGATTAAAGGCGTCGGTCCGAAGTTTGCGAAGCGAATTGTACAGAAATTCGGAAAGGACACATTGGAGATCATTGAGACCGATCCGGACAGTCTGATCCAGGTGGAAGGCATCGGTCAAAAGCGCGTGGAACGCATTAAAAAAGGCTGGCAGGAGCAGAAGGAAATCAAGAATATCATGCTTTTTCTGCAGAGCCATGATGTCAGCACCGCTCACGCCGCGCGGATTTATAAGACATACGGAAATGACAGTATCAGGATTGTGGAGGAAAATCCATACCGTCTGGCGGACGATATCTGGGGGATCGGTTTTAAGACGGCTGACCAGATCGCGGAAAAGCTGGGCATTGAGAAAGACCGTTTTATTCGCCTGCGCAGCGGTATTCTTTATACATTGAATAAGCTGTCCGAGAGCGGCCACTGTTATGCTGTCCGGGATCAGTTGATTGACACGGCGGTGAAGCTGCTGGAGGTGGAGGCGCCGGAGCTGGAGATCACGCTGGATGAAATGCTGCGGGTATCGGATGTGATTAAGGACGAGGAAGCCATTTATCTTCCGCCATTTTATTTTTCAGAGACAGGCTGCGCGAAGCGGCTTTTGAAACTGCTGTCATCGGAACGCAATACCCGCCTCGATGTGGATCAGGTCATGGCGCGTGTGGAGAAAAACTCCAAAATCACCTATGACGAGGTACAGCTTCTGGCAATCCGTCAGGCTGTATCATCAAAAGTGATGGCTCTGACCGGCGGACCGGGAACCGGCAAGACCACGACGACACTTGGTATTATTTCAGCGTATCGGATGGCAGGATGTAAGATATTGCTGGCGGCGCCCACCGGTCGCGCGGCCAAACGGATGCCGGAAGCGACCGGCATGGAGGCGAAAACCATTCACCGTCTGCTGGAGTACCAGCCGGCGGATGGCTATCAACGCAATGAAGAAAATCCGCTGCCGGCCGATGTCCTGATCCTGGATGAGTGCTCCATGATCGACATTATGCTGATGTATAACCTGCTGAAAGCACTGCCGGATTCCATGACATTGATTCTGGTGGGTGATACGGATCAGCTTCCCAGTGTGGGAGGCGGAAATGTTCTGAAAGATATTATTGCGTCAGGAGTGGTTCCGGTTGTGCGGCTGACGAGAATTTTCAGGCAGGCTCAGGGCAGCCGGATTATTATGAACGCGCACCGGATCAACCATGGGGAAATGCCGGATCTGCGCGGCGGCCGGGACTCCGACTTTTTCTTTGCGGCGCAGGAAACCAATGAAGCAGCAGCTGATCTGGTGGTGAAATACTGCACACAGAACCTGCCGCGCTATTATCACGCGGACGCCTTCCGCGATATCCAGGTGCTGACACCCATGCAGCGAGGTGTCTGCGGGGCGGCGAATTTAAATCAGCTTCTGCAGGAGGCCATGAACCCGACTGATATTTTCCTGAAGCGCGGCGGCACACAGTACCGGCTGCATGATAAAGTCATGCAAATCAAAAATGATTACAATAAGGAAGTCTTCAATGGGGACATAGGGATTGTGGCCCGCGTGGATACGGAAGATGGTGAGCTTATTGTTGATTACGATGGCCGTGAAGTGACTTACGATGTGACGGAGCTTGACGAACTGGTGCTGGCCTATGCCACGACAATCCACAAGGCACAGGGCTCCGAGTATCCTATCGTGGTCATGCCTTTTACAATGAGCCACTATGTCATGCTGCAGCGCAATCTCTTGTACACTGGCGTCACGCGAGCAAAGAAGGTTCTGGTTCTGATCGGGGAGAAGAAGGCGATTTCCTGTGCAGTCAGGAATGAAACCATGACATCGAGAAATACGAAGCTGGCGGAACGACTGAGTGAAACAGCTGCAATGCCGACAGTCAATCGACAGCCCATGCAGACTGCGGGCATAAAGCAGACCGAAACCACTCAGCGGCCTGTGCAGATTCAGAGCGCTGGAAGGAAGAAAGTCACATATTTCCCGGCTCAGGATGCCGAGACACTGATGGTGGCGGAACCGCCTATGCAATACGACAGCAGCAATCTCTTTGACCGCCTTGCGCAATCAAAATTCCGCAGCAGTTTTACCTTGAAAGCAAACGACATAGCCTATGTGAAGGAAAAGGGGATGGACACGATCCGTTCCCATGCACGGGACTTCGTGAGTAAGCGCCTTGCTCCGGCAGAGCCCGCAAATGACGGGAAACAGACGCCGATGAAGGGTCATCCGGTCTTCATCGCCCAGCACGCGACGGCAACCTGCTGCAGAGGGTGCCTGGAGAAATGGCACAGGATTCTCAAGGGCAGCGAGCTGACGGCGGAGCAGCAGGAGTATGTGGTGAACGTGCTGATGGAGTGGATTGAGAGGCAGATGAAAGGCTAGTACGGGTGTCATTTCGTGATATGAACCAAATAATCAGATATGAAAACAGATATCGAAAAAGTCCGTACAAACAAGAACAAATGTTCTTTTGCGTATGGACTTTCTTTATGGAATATGGTACACTGAAAGGCAGTTTTGAGACGTTTCTTCCACCCGATACGAATGTGTTCATACAGTCCGGGAAAATGGTTTTGGTGAACGAGATTCGTCGAGAGCGGATTTTTTCAAAAACGGAGAATGTGGCTCGACGAATTTCTGCCTAATACACGAACTTTTTGCGCGGGCAATGAGCCGGGCAGCCGTGCTGGCACGGATATCCGGCGAATGCCGCGACAACGCGAAACTATGTTTCGCGTCTATGGATTTCTAAAATTTATCAGGAAATATCGAGGTGATTTTTGTGCTGACAGAACAAAAACCTTTCATCCTTCACAGTGAATA
>JAJPYH010000196.1 GCA_021205045.1 Lachnospiraceae bacterium
TTTACCTTTTCAAATTCCATGATATTTTCTCCTTCGATAATTTAGTTAAAATTTTTTAAATAAAATTTCAAGGTTATTCTACGAAAGTATTCCCCCTTTGTCAATACAAAATTTAAACAATCCACAGCGCAAAAGAACCGCGGATATGCACAATCCCGTGCATTTTCCGCGGTTCTGACCGCTCCGGGCAGACAGCCGGATGCTTTTCCCTGTAGAATAATCCCCCATCACTCTCCATCAGAAAAGAAAGTACAAAGCGCTATTGATCCTCCTCCATATGCTTCGTGATAAACTCCTTCATGGCCTGGAAGCTCTCCACGCTCAGCGTGTGCTCAATCTTGCAGGCATCCGCCTCCGCCACCGCATCGTCCACCCCCAGACTGACCAGAAAGCGATGAAACAGCTCATGCCGCTCGATCATCCTCTCCGCGATCTCCCGGCCGGAGTCCGTCAGTGTAATCTGATACCCGTCGATCTTTAAATACCCGCCATCCTCCAGATTGTGGACCGCCACACTGACGCTGGGCTTGCTCACATTCAGATCCCTGACAATATCAATGGCCCGCACATTCCCCTTGCGCCTGCTGATCCTCAATACACTCTCCAGATAATCTTCACCCGATTCATGCATCCCGAATACCTCCTTTTCCCTTTCACACGACCCAATGCAGGACGCACAGAAAGCTCCTTTATGTCATAGTATAAAGCTCTTTCTCCATTTTGTCCAGAATCATCTCCGCGTCCGCGAGTAAAATCCGCGCGTCCTTCTCCACCACGCCGGTCAGCTGCGACCGATAAGTAAACGTGGGCGTCCCCATGGGTGTAAAAGTCATCGACCCCCGAAGCGACCTGATGAAGGCCGGAATCTTATCCGAATCCACCTTCGCGTCAGGCCGCAGCACAAACTGCAGCCGGTTTCCCGTATTTTTGATCTCCGTCATGCGCATTTTCTGTCCTCGCACACGCAGAATATTGATACGCAGCAGATGATCCACCGGCTCCGGCACCGTGCTGAAGCGATCCTTTAATTCCTGCAGCATATCCTCCTTCTCATCGGCGCTCTCCACCCCGGCAATCCGCTTGTAAATATCCAGCTTCTGCCCTTCATTGACAATATATTCCTCCGGAATAAAGGCGTCCGCGCTCAGATCCACAGTCGTGTTTAACTCCTCCGGCACCGGCTCTCCCTTTGCCGCGGACACTGCCTGATTTAACATTTTGCAGTAAAGATCATATCCCACAGCCTCCAGATGGCCGCTCTGAGATCGTCCCAGAATATTGCCCGCGCCCCGGATTTCCAGATCCCGCATGGCAATCTTAAAGCCGCTGCCCAAGTCCGTGAACTCCCGGATGGCCTCCAGACGCTTCTCCGCCGTCTCCTTTAAAAGCTTCCCTCTGTGGTACATCATAAAGGCGTAGGCCGTGCGGCTGGAACGCCCCACCCTTCCCCTGAGCTGATAAAGCTGGGCCAGCCCCAGATTGTCCGCGTCGTGAATGATCATGGTGTTGGCGTTGGAGATATCCATGCCGGTCTCGATGATGGTGGTGGAGACCAGCACATCAATCCTGCCGGACACAAATTCATACATGATCCGCTCCAGCTGATGCTCCGCCATCTGCCCGTGGGCGAAGGCCACCGTGGCCTCCGGCACCAGGCTTGACACCTTGGCGGCCACCATATCGATATCATTGACCCGATTATATACGTAAAAGACCTGTCCGCCCCGGGCCAGCTCCCGGACAATGGCCTCCCTGACCATTTCCTCATTATATTCCATCACATAGGTCTGAATGGGCATCCGATCCTGGGGTGCCTCCTCCAACAGACTCATGTCCCTGACACCGATCAGGCTCATATGCAGGGTGCGGGGAATGGGCGTGGCGGTCAGAGTCAGCACGTCCACGCTTTCCTTTAATTTCTTGATTTTTTCCTTGGCGGCCACGCCGAAGCGCTGCTCCTCATCAATGATCAAAAGCCCCAGATCCTTGAATTCCACGTCCTTGGACAGAACTCTGTGAGTGCCGATCACGATATCCGCCAGCCCCTTCCGCAGATTTTCCAGCGTCTGCTTCTGCTCCGCGGGCGTGCGGAAGCGGCACAGCAGCTCCACTGTCACCGGATAATCCTTCATCCGCCGCAAAAAGGTCTGATAGTGCTGTTCAGCCAGAATGGTGGTGGGCACCAGATAGACCACCTGCTTGCCCTCCTGCACCGCCTTGAAGGCCGCCCGGATGGCGATCTCCGTCTTACCGTAGCCCACATCCCCGCAGATCAGCCGGTCCATGATCTTCGGACTTTCCATGTCCTTTTTCACCGCCTCGATGGCTGTCAGCTGATCCTCCGTCTCTTCATAGGGAAATAATTCCTCAAACTCCTTCTGCCACACCGTATCCGGCCCGTAAACGTAGCCTGTCATCCTCTGCCTGTGAGCGTAAAGCTCCACCAGATCCCGGGCCACGGCGTCCACCGCCGCCTTGACCTTCTGACGGGTCTTGCTCCATTCCTTTGTGCCCAGCTTGGTCAGCTTCGGCTCCTTCCCGTCGGCAGAGCTGTATTTCTGCAATAAATACAGTCCCGTGGCGGGCAGGTAGATATAGCCTCCGTCCCGATAGGCCAGCTTCAGATAATCCTTGGCCACATGATCCACCACTACCTTCTCAATGTCTTCATACCGGGCCAGCCCATACATTTCATGGACCACATAATCCCCTACATGGAGCTCGGCAAAATCCCGGATGGGGTTGGAAGCACTGTTCTTTTTCTTTTTTCCGGCAGTCTTCTCCGCCCCGAAAATATCCGTGTCGGCGATCACTGCAAAACCAATGGAAGGATATTCAAAGCCGTGAGCCACACTGCCCTGCAGACAGAGCACCTCGCCCGGCACCGGCTCCCGATAAGGATCGTCGGTGAAAACCGCCGGGAGCTCATATTCCCTGATATTCTCCGCCAGCCTTCTGGCTCTGGTGCGGGAGGGAGATAAGAACACCACCCGGCTGCGGTTTTTCTTGTACCGGGTCAGATCCCGGATCAGAGTTTCAAAGCTTTTATTATAGGAAGAAACGGGTTTGCAGGGAACCTCGTACTGCACTTGGGGCACAAAAAGCTCACTCTGAGCCGGAAGGGTGGACAGGGCCAGCACATGACGCTTTGTGAGCGCCGCCGCTGTCTCCTTCGCGGGAGTCATCAGCTTCGTCTGTCCCGGCAGCAGGTAGCCCTTTTCCAGCCGGGCGGACATACTCTCCTGAAATTCCAGCTCCACCGCCCTCACATGCTCCTCAATTCTGGCCGGCTCCTCCACCATAATAACACTTCTGTCACTTTCGATATAGTCCAGCAGACTCTCCGTATCGTCATAAAAATAATGCAGATAACTGTCCAGATTGACCATGGAAAACCAGGAAAAGAGAGCCTCCTCCAGTTCCTTCACCTGGGTATGAATCCTGTGCGCCTCCTCCGTCTGAAACTTTTGTCTGAAAAGCTGCTCCTGGGCAGCGGCCTCCTCCTTGATCCGCTTCATGCCCCGCTGCAGCCTTTCCTCACTCAAAATCATCTCCGACGCCGGAAAAATACGGACATTTCTCAGCTCCTCCATGGAGCGCTGGGTCTCGGCGTCATAGCTTCGAAGGGACTCTACTTCATCCCCCCAGAGCTCAATACGCACCGGATTCTCCCCCGTCAGGTCGAACACATCCACAATATCTCCCCGCACGGCAAACTGTCCCGGCTCCTGGGCCTGGGCGCACTTCTCATATCCCAGGCTCACCAGGCGCTTCGAAAGCTGCGCCAGGTCTACGGTCTGCTCCCGCCGGATCTCAATGATGCTCTCCTCGTAGATCTTCAGCGGAATCTGCGGCGTCATCAGAGCGTCAAAGGTGGTCACCACAGTCACCGCCTGCTTTTGCAAAAGCCGCTTCAGCACCCGGATGCGTTCCCCGGCCTGTTCATTGGAATGTACATCCGCCTGATAGAAAATCAGATCTCTGGCCGGATACAGGCAGGCATTTCTGTCATAAAAACGCACCTGCTCGCAGACCTTTCTGGCCTCCAGCTCACTGTAGGTGATGATGATTTTAACCCTGGTGTCCCCGCAAAGAGCATAAGCCATGTGCCATTTCTGCGCGTCTATGCAGCCGCTTAAAGACAGAATCCCCTGGCTTTTGCCCAGAAACCTCTGCATCTCATCAAATTGTGTCAATTCATGTAATGGTGAAAATAATGCCTGCATATTGCCCCCAAAGAAACGCCTTTGCCGCCGCTTTTTCTGCAATGGCGTTTTGTCTGTTACCCTGATTCAGCCAGATCGTCCCGACCATTCAACGCCAGAATCTCTACTCCGCTCCGTTGCAGCTGTTCATCGCCTCGTCCACGCCCTGCTCCAGAATAATCTCCACAGCCTTCAGGGCCTTTTCCATGCCCTTCTCCGCCAACGCCCGATCCTCCGCTGAAAACCGCCCCAGCACATGGCCAATCTGGTCGCGCCCCGCAGGCACGCCTCCTACGCCAACCCGCACTCTGGCAAACACCTCCGTTCCCAGCTGCGCGATGATACTCTTCACTCCGTTGTGTCCCCCGGCGCTGCCCTTCGGGCGCACCCGGATTCTGCCGACGGGCAGAGCGATGTCATCATATATGATGACCAGCTCCTTCTCCACATCAATCTTATAAAAATCCGTCACCGCGCGGATACAGTCCCCGCTGGAGTTCATAAAAGTCAGGGGCTTTACCAGGACCGCCTTCTGCCCGTTGATGATCCCTTTCCCAATCAAACCTTTATGCTTTAATTCCTTTACGGATATTCCATATTTTTCCGCCAGCATATCCAGGGTGTCGAACCCCGTGTTATGTCTGGTGTGCTCATACTCTTTTCCTGGGTTCCCCAGGCCGCAAATAACATACATAAGAGACCTCCTCTCCCGCGAAAAAATAAATGCTGTTTCCGGAGTCATCATGAAAAAAAGAACGGCTCCTGCTATTCTGGCTAAAATCGCCTTATCTTTTTTTCATGATGGCTCCTGCTTTCCCTTCAATCCGTTTCGCCATCCCTCTTTACACACAAAAACCGCAGAAAGCCTTTAATCTCTCATTCTACATATAAAAATGAGGGATGTCAAGCAAATGACATCCCTCTTCTATAAGCCTATAAGCCATTTATGATAATGTCCTTATATACCACAAGAGAAAATGT
>JAJPYH010000117.1 GCA_021205045.1 Lachnospiraceae bacterium
TTGTGGCGTCATGGATTGCGGGAGCGTTTTTTGCGAAGCAATCCATGGTATCATAACCTTTTTCGCTTTAATCATATAATGTTTACGCGGTTTCGATCAGATTTCAGCAGCAGCCGCAATCAAATAACTGCTGCTCATGCAGAAATACATAAAATTCAAACAAAACATACAAAAAATATGAGGTATTATCATGAATGAAGACGATTTTCTCACAATAAAAGCCAATATTGCAGATCTCCAGTCCAGAATTGACCGCGCCGCCGCAATGGCCGGGCGAGACCCCGGGGATATCACCCTCTTAGCCGCCACCAAAATGAACAGCGCCGAGCGCGTGCAGGCCGCTATCAAAGCCGGTATCCGTGTCTGCGGCGAAAACAGGGTGCAGGAGCTTTTGGACAAATACGGGCAGAACGCCTACGCCGGAGCTGACCTGCAGTTTATCGGCACCCTCCAGACCAATAAGGTAAAATATCTGATCGGGAAGGTGTCCCTGATTCAGTCCGTGGGAAGCGTCCACCTGGGAAAGGCAATCGCCAAAGAGGCAGCCAAAAAGAACGTTCGCCAGGATATTCTGATGGAGGTCAATATCGGTCGGGAGGAGGCCAAAAGCGGCATCCTGCCCGAAGAGCTGGCTGCCGCGGCAGAGGAACTGTCCGCCCTACCTTCCCTGCGCATCCGGGGATTGATGGCTATCCCGCCCATCGCTGATCCGGACAGGGGCAATACACCCTATTTTCTGCAAATGCGTCAGCTTTATGAGGATCTGGCAGCCCTCCGCCTGCCCAATGTAGAGATGGACACCCTGTCCATGGGTATGACGGATGATTTTGAGGAGGCCATCGCCTGCGGCTCCAACATGATCCGCCTGGGCACCGCCATTTTCGGCAGGAGAAATTACGGAACCGTCACGGGCTGAGAATTATCTCTCTTCCTCGAAGCGGAACTCATCTTCATCCTCAGGAAACGCGCTGTCCACAATCTCATCATCGCTGACCTTGTCCGGCTTAATCTTGTGAATGATCTCCGGGATCAGATCCAGCGCCCTGGAAACATTGTCCGTAGCTTTCACATTGATCAGCCTGGTCATGCCATTGCTGATCACCAGCACCGCGCTGGGGGACATTTTACCGGTGACGCCGCCGCCCCCGACAGCATCCTTTTTGGGATCGGTTGTGGCACCGGCGCCCACCCCCATGCCAAAGGAGACATCCACCAGAGGAATGATGATGGTGTCTCCGATCTTCGTTGGCTCTCCTACCACTGTCTTTGTGGATACCAGTCCGTCTATGCCCTTCATCAGGGAGTCAATCATACCGTTTATCTGTTTCTCTGCCATTTTAGATTCTCCTTATCTCAGAAATAAAATGTCTGACTCGTTTGTCCGCAATGATTTTCACTGCCGCAGTTACAAAATGGATCACTCTTATTTTTCCACTCAGTTCAAAATCAACATCAAGGTAAGATTCCATCCATACCGGTTCAAATTCAACAGTACCGGGAAGATACTCTCCCAAAGCACAGTAAGCCCCATACAGATAGCCTGTGGTCTCCGGCGAACCCGTTCCAAAGATCAGGTGAATATTGCATTTCCGCGGCAAAACCGTTTTCAATGCCCGAAAGACCTTTCCCAGCACATCCGGGTACATCTCCTTATATTGCCACAAAAAAGCCGCGATTTTGACAAGTCTGTTTTCTGCTTTGTCATCCGAATCATCAAAATCATCCGCCGGTCTTTTGTTTTTCGATTCTCCTGAGGACGATTTTTCTTTAGTATCTCTTGGGGATGCGGCTTTTTCCTTTTCCGCTTTTTCATGGTATGTGGCTTTTTCTTTTTCATCTGTCTCCTGAGATGCAGCTGTATCTTTTGCTTCTTTCTCATGTGATGTGGCTTTTTCTTTTGCCGCTTTCTCCTGGGATGCGGATTTTTCCTTTTCCGCTTTCTCCTGAGATGCGGATTTTTCCGCTTTCTCGCGGGATACAGCTTCATCTTCCCCCCGGAAGGTTTCCGTCGAATACACAATTTTACTTTTTGTGTTCGCCGACATTTCTGCAGAGGCAGATGCTGACTTCTTTTCAGCAGAAGCTTTCTTTTCATTTCGCTGCTTCTGATCCGTTTTCTTTGCTGAAGGCTTCTTTTTTGCCTTCTTCTTTGCCGGTCTGCCCCGACTGTCCTTTTTCTCTTCTCTGGGCTTCAACAGGTCAAACCAGAGGACTTTTACTGATAAAACAGGATCCCCCGGATAGCTGACTCTTACTCTGACCAGAGGCCGCAGATAAGATATAAAAGCGCTGACATACATTTCCTCCGGGTGCTTCGCCCCCTTCGCCCGGTATTTGACAGGCGCGAACAGCACCAGGCACAATACCAGGAGTATCAGCCCCAGCAGGACCAGCAATATCACGCCGATGATTTTCAGAATTGTGAGCAAAAATGTGATCACTGCTTCACTCCTAACTGAGCTTCCATAAACTGTGCCAGATTCTCATACCTTTCCAGGGCATAAATCTGATCCATCACTTCCAGTACCAGGTCGTATGCTTCCGATCTGGATGCAGCTACCCCCACTACGCAGTCTTCCTCCCGCAGTACCCGGGGATTGTAATGGAGCATACGCCAGGAATAGATTTCGATTGTGGAACCGGAATAGACGAGGCAGTAATACTTGTCCGGAATTCTGTTCATGATCAGATCATTCCGAAGCCCGTCCGGATCAAAATCATCGATTGAACTGCCTGTAAGAAGCTTTTGACTGATACGCATATACCTCTCCTTTGCCCATCCGTCCATAAAGAAAAATACAACCTGAGAGCCGGCCATGCTCCGCATAACAGCGGCAAATCTCCCTATTACAAAAAGAGAACGGCAGGAAAAGAATCCTGCCGTTTCAGATTCCACTGGATATACAGCATCCTCCCTTTGGGAAACCCTCATGCTGGCGCGTTCTGTTTGCACCCCAGCAGATCATCAGGTATCCCAGGAACCCCGCTTGCGCATTTCTATATACTCATGGTAAGCCTTCTCCATAATCTGCTTTTCATTTGGAAAACGAAGCAGATGATAGGCCTCATGATACTTATAGAAACCGGAGTCCACAAAATATTCTTCGCGTTGTGGTTTGCTATAGTAGCTTTCCGCAGACATTAAAAACCAATGAACTTCTTTTGATACCGTATCTTCCGGAACCATGAAAGTATATTCACTCTTGTCCACATACTTTCTGATGGTGCCTTTGGCACCGCTTTCCTCCAATACCTCTCTCAAGGCGGTTTGTTCGAACGTCTCGCCTTCCTCCACAGTTCCCTTTGGTAATACCCATCCTTCGTATTTGTTGTGATAATTCTTGTACAACAGAAGGATTTTTCCTCTGAAAATAACCACACCGCCACAGCTTGTTGCCTGAATCATAAGCAGCTCCTCCTGTATTTGGTGAGTCGTTGCGACTTATGCTTAGTATAGTCTATCCTTTCCTTCTTTGCAAGAGAAAATTAGGCAAAGGCAACAGTAAAATGCTGTGAAATCGATTTTTAATACAGATCCGCGTCCGACGCAAAGGCGATATATCCTCTGTAGGCCTCATAAATATCAATCTTGGAGGTTGCCTCCCAGGGCGCGTGCATACTCAGAACCGGCACGCCGCTGTCGATCACATTCATGCCGTAGGTTGCCAGAACGTACGCGATGGTGCCGCCTCCGCCCACATCGACCTTACCTAACTCCGCCGTCTGGAAGGAAACGTCCTCCTTCTCAAAAATACTGCGCAGATGAGCCACATATTCCGCGTTGGCGTCGTTGGAGCCGCTCTTTCCGCCTCTGCCCGTGAATTTATTGAGCACTATGCCATGACCGAAGAAGGCCGCATTCTTGGTCTCAAAGCAGCTGGCGTAGAGCGGGTCAAAGGCTGCGGAAACATCGCTGGAAAGCATGCAGCTTCTCTGCAGGCAGCGTCTGAGAGCCAGATCGGAATATCCTCCGCAAAGCTCCAGAAGCTCCGCCACAGCGTTCTCAAAGAACAGACTCTTCATTCCTGTGGCGCCCACACTGCCGATCTCTTCCTTATCCACCAGCAGGCAGCAAACGGTCTTTTCCGTGATCCCCAGATCCAGCATGGCCTTTAAAGAGGTGAAAGCACAGACTCTGTCATCCTGCCCGTAGCCCAGGATCATGCTTCTGTCAAAGCCGGCCTCTCTGGCCTTACCCGCGGGAACGATCTCCAGCTCCGCGGAGAGGAAGTCCTCCTCCTCAATATCATACTGCTGCTTTAAGATCTCAAGAACGGCTTTTTTCACCGCATCTCTTTCCGGCCCTTTATTCTCTTTCTCAGAATCCTTCCCGGAGGCATTCTCTGCGCCGTCTACATCCTCAGAAGCCTCGATTTTCAGAGGACGGCTGCCAACGATCAGGTCCATGGCTTCTCCGTTGATCACCTGACCTGCGGTCTTTTTCATCTGCTCCTGGGCCAGATGAATCAGAATGTCAGAAATGAAGAACACCGGATCGTCCTCATCCTCTCCGATATTCACAATCACTGTAGTCATGTCCTTTTTGACTACCACGCCGTGAATGGCCAGAGGCATCGCAACCCACTGATACTTTTTGATGCCGCCGTAATAATGAGTATCCAGATAAGCAAATTCTCTGTCCTCATAGAGGGGATTCTGCTTCACATCCACTCTCGGGGAATCGATATGCGCTCCCAGGATGTTCATGCCCTCTGTCATCGGTTTGGTGCCGATCTGAAACATGGCGATGGATTTATTCATATGGACATAGTAGACCTTATCACCCACGGAAAGACTTCTGCCCTCCTCAATGGCCTTTTGCAGGGAAATATAGCCCGCGTTCTCGATCATTTCCACCGTCTCATCGATGCACTCCCGCTCGGTCTTGCCCTGATCCAGAAAGCTGCGGTACTCGTCCGACAGCACATTAACCTTTTCGAGCGTTTCAGCATCGTACTTATTCCAGATATTCTTTTGTTCCATGTTGTCCTCCTTGTTGTATAAATATACAGTAAACGCCGGATTTTATGGCGTTCACTATAGACCTCAGCTACTTATGATAGCTTTTTATTTTGGGAATGTCAATCCATTTCAGCCTTCTCCGTTCAGCACCTATAAGCCATTTATGATAATGTCCTTATATACCACAAGAGAAAATGTCCCAA
>JAJPYH010000186.1 GCA_021205045.1 Lachnospiraceae bacterium
AGTCGGGGCTAATGTTAAAGATTTTTCGGGACATTTTCAAAAATGCTTGACATAACAGATTTCTCATTTCTACAAAAGATCAAACGTACCACATCGGTACAAATTACGCAATTTACTGCCGCCCCACGGCGGCGCAGACCCCGGTGCCTCTTATGAAGGCCGCCAGGAAAAGGACGACACTCTCAAGCTTACGTTAGCTATCGGCGACATCTTAAGCGACAACAGCGTCAACGTGCTCTACACAAGAACAACGGATATCTACCAGACACCCGCACAGAAGGCGGCGGAGGGAAATGCCTCCAACGCGGATTATTTTGTGTCCATCCACCGCAATTCCAGCCCCATTCCCGGGCAGTATACCGGGATTGAGAGCCTGGTGTACTCCAAGAGCAGCCGTGCCGCGGTCATGGCCGCAAACATCAACGCCCGGCTGGAGGCCATCGGCTTCGCCGACCAGGGCGTCAATGAAAGGCCTGATCTGGCGGTGCTGCGGCGCACCTATATGCCGGCGGTGTTAGTGGAGGTTGGCTTCATCAATAATGATCAGGACAACGCTCTCTTCGACCAGAAATTCTATCAGGTGGCGAACGCCATCGCCCAGGGGATACTGGAAAGTCTGTAAATATGCCGAGACTTTAGAGGCTGCAATTCGCGTAACAGCCAGTGCAAAATAGGCATATAATTCTGCGACAGTTCCTAAGCTCCAGTCAAAAAAACCTGCGGGCCGTCCCGGTTGATCCAGGCAGCACGCAGGTTTTCGATTTTATGAAGGGTAGCTCACTCGCTCTTCTTCCCCGTCTTCTCATGCAGCAGGTACCACAGGCTGCCGGTCAGACACACGGAGGAATAGGTACCGCAGACAATGCCGATCATCAGGGGCAGGGCAAACTCCTTAATGGAGGTCACGCCCCAGATATAGAGGCAGGCCACCATGACGAAGGTTGTCAGAGAAGTAAAAATACTTCTGGATAAGGTCTGGGTGATGGAGCTGTTGACGATGTCCTCAACTTTTGCGTTCTTTTTGGCCTCCTTCATGTTCTCACGAATTCGGTCAAAAATCACGATGGTGGCATTGATGGAGTAACCCACGATGGTCAGAAGGCAGGCGATAAAGGTGTTGCCCACCGTGATCCTGGAAACGGCGTAAAAGCCCAGCACAATCAGCACGTCATGCACCAGGGCCGCCACGGCGCTGATACCGAAGCGAAGATCGCTGAACCGCAGGCGGATGTAAATCAGCATACACACCACCGCCACCAGTACGGCGATCACGGTCTCCTGTCTGGTCTCAGAGCTGATGGTGGAGCTGATGGTCTCGGAGGTGATCAGCTCGTCATTGACGCCGTAATTTTCCACCAGAGCAACCCGAAGCTCTTCTCTCTCCTCCTAGGTCAGGGTCAGCGTCTTGATGATGACCTCCTCCCCGCCGTCGGCCACCTGGGCCTGAATGCTGCCGCTGCCGGTGATCTCCTCGAACAGAGGCACAATCTCCTCATCCACCCACTCCAGGGTGACACTGTCATCAAAGATAATAGTGGTGGAGGTGCCGCCGGAAAATTCCAGGCCAAAATTCAGGCTGCCCTCTCCGTTCGCTCCGTGATATACCATGACGATCACGCCTGCTGCGATCAACACGCCGCTGATTGCAAAGAAAATATGCTTTTTGCCCAGGAAATCAATGGTCTTATGCTCTTTTCCGACGCCATAGAATTTCTCGCTCTTCAAGCCGATGGCGTAGAACGCGTTCACCAAAAGCCTGGTGATCACCAGAGAGGTGAACATGGACAGAGCGATACCCAGCATCAGCGTCTGGGCAAAGCCCCGGATCACGCCGCTGCCCATGACCATCAGCACCAGAGCCGCGATCATGGTGGTCACGTTGCCGTCCAGAATGGCGGAAAAGGCCTTGTCAAAGCCGCTTTTGATGGAGCTTTTTACGGTCTTGCCGGTGGCCAGCTCCTCTCTGATTCTGGCGAAAATAATCACGTTGGCGTCCACTGCCATGCCGATGGACAGGATAATGCCCGCCACACCGGGCAGGGTCAGGGTCAGGTCAAAGCCATGGATCAGCACCACAATGGCCGGCACATACAGGCACAGTGCCAGCCCCGCGCAGAAGCCGGGCAGATAATACACCGCGATCATGAATATAATAATGATGATCAGGCCAACGGCACCGGCCTGCAGACTCCTCTCCAAAGCCTCCCCGCCAAGCTGAGCGCCCACTACTTTATTGTAGACCTCCTCCAGCTCCAGGTTCAGGCTGCCGATGCGGATGGTGCTGGCCAAAGCCTCCGCGTCCGCGTAGGAGGACATGCCGGAAATCTGGGCCTCGCCGTCGGTGATGGTGCTGTTCACGCTGGGCACACTCTTGAAGGAGCCGTCATAATAGATGCCGATGGACTCCTTGCCCGCCGCCTTCTCGGTGGCCACCGCAAATTTCTCCGCGCCCTCATCCGTCAGCGTCAGCTGCACAATATATTCGGTGCCGGTGGTGCCGGAATAGGTACCCGCCTGGGCGTCCGCTATGTCCGTGCCGTAAAGCACAATGGAACCGTCCTCCTCCAGCTCCTCGATGGTCTTGGTCAGCGCATAATAATAAGTAGCGCCTCCGCTGGAAAAATTATAATTGCCGTTCTCATCCACACCCTCGTAGATGGTATAATTATAATTGCCCTCGGAATCCGTTTCCGCAATAAAATACAGGGCGCCGGGTCTTCCTAGTTCCGCCAGGATTTCATCCGCATCGGTGATGCCCGGGATCTCAATGCTGAACCGGTTGTCGCCCTCCTGGTAGACAATGGCCTCGGTGCTGTACTGCTGCACACGATCCTCCAGCTTCTGCTTGGTGTCGTTCATATCCTCGGCGCTGGGAGTCTCATCCCCCACCACCTGATAGGTGATGCTGACACCTCCGGCCAGATCCAGGCCCTGCTTAATATTGGAGGCGGAGGAACCCGCGTCCGTAAAGCCCACCACAGCCTGATAGCACAGGATGACAATCAGCGCGATGACAGCGATAATTGCCAGATAGCCCTGATTTTTTTTCAGATGATTCATAGTTATTTTCCTCCGATTTTGATGACTCCGGTTTCTTCAAAAATACTGCTCTTCCCGGCGTCCATTGCTTTCTATCGGTTTTTCCTCATAACACAATCAGCTTTCACCATGCTCTTACTCACTGATTCTGCTGCTCATCCTCTTCTATTTCCGCCGACGCCGCCTTGATCATGATGGCGCACTCGATCCGCTTCCTCTGAAGCTCGCAGCCCACATCATAGGCGTCATGGATATCCCCATGGAAATTGTAGGAATTGGCGGCGCATCCGCCGCTGCAGTAATATTTGGCAAAGCAGTCCCGACACTTGGGCTTGGCGTACACATTGCAGCACTTAAACTCGTCCACAATATCCTGTCTTTGAATGCCCTCAAACACATTGCCGAGCAGAAAATCCTCATTTCCCACAAACTGATGGCAGGGATAAAAGTCACCCCAGGGGGTTACCGCCAGATATTCCGTGCCGCTGCCGCAGCCGCTGAGACGCTTGGCCACACAGGGACCGCCCTCCAGATCAATCATACAGTGGAAAAAGTGCACCGGTTTCCCCTGCTTTTTTCTCTCCAGCAGGTAGCTGGCCAGCTTGTCATACTCTTCCAGCAATACCGGGATGTCCTCCTCCCGAATGGCGTAATCGTCCTCCGGGCTGGCCACCACCGGCTCCACGGAAATCTGCTCAAAGCCCAGGTCCGCCAGATGCTTCACATCCTCCGCAAAATCCAGATTATGGTGGGTATAGGTGCCCCTCACATAATAATTGGTCTGATTTCTGCTCTCTGCCGCCTTCTGAAATTTCGGCACAATCAGGTCATAGCTGCCTTTCCCGTTTCTGAAGGGGCGCATTCTGTCATGAACTGACTGTCTCCCATCAATGGAAAGCACCAGGTTGCTCATCTCCCGGTTGGCAAATTCCAGAATCTCGTCATTGAGCAGAACCCCGTTGGTGGTCAGGGTAAAGCGGAATTTCTTGTGATTTGGCTCCTCCAGAGAACGTCCGTAGGCCACCAGATCCTTCACCACCTGCCAGTTCATCAGCGGTTCCCCGCCGAAAAAGTCCACCTCCAGGTTGACCCTGCTGCCGGAATTGGCCACCAGAAAATCCAGCGCCGCCTTTCCCACCTCAAAGCTCATCAACGCCCGTCTGCCATGGTACTCGCCCTCCTCGGCAAAGCAATAGCGGCAGGCCAGATTACAGTCGTGGGCGATATGCAGACACAGGGCCTTCACCACTGTTTTGCGGCTCTTGAAATCCGTAATATATTTTTCGTAAATATCCTCGGTGAACAGCTGCTTTTCCTTCGCAAGCTCCATAATCTCCGCCACGGCTTCCTTCACATCCGCCTCCGGATAAGGCAGCTGCTCACAGCCTGTCACCGCTAACTGCATGGTGTCCGTCTCTCTGACGCCCTGGGCATACAGATTTTCCACAAAGGGAAGTACGTCGTAGACGATGTCATCCACCACATGGATGGAACCGCTGTTCACATCCAGGACTATGTTGTATCCATTATTTTTGTACTGATGTATCACTGATCTTTCCTCAAAAAATGATAGGAAGCGACTTTATGTCGTTTACTATCGCGCCGATCGTGGGCTGCATAAGCAGCCTTATTCCCTGCACGATCGTGTGCATCCTCATTATAGTGAACGACAGGTTATTTGGGTCGTTCACTATAACAACGCCTTCACAGTAAAAAGCAGCGATTATAAAAACCGCTGCTTATTCCTGTGTTTCCTATTCTGTATACCGGCTCAAAAAAGAATCTGCGCCGACATACCCGTACTATCTTACTTTAACTTCTCACAGCTCTGATTGCCAACGGTGCAGGAAGTCTTGCACGCAGACTGGCAGGAGGTCTGGCACTCGCCGCAGCCGCCCTTCTTCATGGACTCCTGCAGATTTCTGGTTCTTAAAGTCTTGATATGCTTCATAGTGAAACTCTCCTTTCCCTTGCCTGATCACTTCAGGCAACAACTGGAAATATTATAGCATGCCCGCGATAAAAGTCAAGCTGTAAGCTCTTCTATTTTGCAATGATATAAGCCATTTATGATAATGTCCTTATATACCACAAGAGAAAATGTCCCA
>JAJPYH010000127.1 GCA_021205045.1 Lachnospiraceae bacterium
TGTCCCAAAAAACGGACTTAAAGGCTTAACGACCCAATTACTGACTAACACCATATTTTTTTTCTCTCATTATATCTATCACAGCAGGACTTATGACAGAGAGCACAGTATTGAACAGGCGGTTTCCCTTCTGAAAAACAGCATGAAAAACTCGATTGAAACAGAAAAGGACTTTTACAAACATCAGGTGCGCCTGAATGATTTTGGACAGAGCGTTCAGCACAATGCGGAATGGGTAAGTGCGGAAGAGGTGTATTTAAAAGTGACGGATGATATTGCGGCTGAGAAGGAAGGTACTCTTTGTCTTGCCTGTGGTAATTTTTTCAAAAAGGGATTTGCTGACGCGTCTTCTGAGAACGCAATGTATCTGTTGCAGAAGTATATTGGCAGACTTGACGCTGTGTCAACGGGAATGCAGGGAAAAGGAAACGGGGAAGAGCTTTACGGGTACGCTATTTTGTGGAGTATGCTGTGTGTGTGGTCGGAAGCTGCAGACGAAATGGAACTTCTGCACTTTTTGAACTGGTTTCTGAATTTTGGGCATAGATCGAAGGAGAACGTTTTTGGCGGCGGTACTGCTATCAGTCAGGATCGTCTCGGCAGACAGTCATTGATGCTCCTTTTAATACTTGAGCGATGGCTGGATGCAAATACGCCATCAGAGAGGAAGACTCTGGATTGTATTATACAGGTTTGGGAAACGGGAAAGGTAGTGCTCTTTCATGATGATGAGTTTTGGGGAAAGCTTTATTTGATGTATTCGGAAATGAATCAGAAGGAATACAGAATATTTGAAGATTATCAACTGTATCTGGAAAGGTTCCGTCGGGGAGTAACGGAGGGAATGTCTCAGACTATAGTGCAGTCGCTTGTCATGTCCCTGTGATTTACAGCAATCGGCTTATGTCACTTAAGGTCATGGCATCTAAGACGATACAATGGGCAGCGTGAAAGAATGGAGAGGGTAAGGAAATACGAGGGACGTTTGCAGAGCAATTACTTTTATTAATTATCATATTCCGCAAATACCAGGCAGTATGAAAATCAAGGAGTATTATACTGTAGGCTTTTTCGATGGAATGGAGACGAAGAGGCTGGACGTTGATTATAATGAGTCAGGGTTAAAAGAACTGTGGCGTTATAATCTGGATTGTACGATTGCAGGGAAGGGGCAGTATTCATATCAAAATGTTTTCTGTTTCAGTTGTGACAGCTGGAATCAGTGCGGAGATGAAGCCTTCTGGTCCTATGAGACGAATGCGGCTTATCCATTGACCTTTGTGGTATTTTTGCAGCTGAAAAATTACCTGGCGAAGGAAAACAGCATAGAGGATCAGTGCAGATGCTTTAGCCAGGATGTAACTGCTGCGCTGAAAGGCAAAGGAGTGGCATATGCGTATGGAACGGTTGACAAAAATGATATTGTTGTTTGTATAAAGTGCAGAAATTATAGTCTGGCGGTGGAAACGATTAAGAAGCTGCATGAAACAGGGGAAGAAATCGTATATAGTTATACAATATTTTCGGTTTCCTACAAAGTTCTCAGCGATGGATTGACAAAAGGCTCTTATGAGGATATTTACAGTGAACGGCTTCCTTCTATTTGCCTGAAGGGAATTGCAAACACGTTTGATCCGTACCATAATTATACGGTGGATCATAAATATTATGAATTTTGTGATAAGCTTGTAACGGCAATCTATGGAAGTGATGAGAAGCAGGATGCAGACTATAAAATATATGACATACTTGGAGATGATGATTTCCGACTGATCGCCAGAAATGTCAGCCTGGGGAAACTGCTGGAGCAATTCGCTCCGGGAGGACTTTTGTGCTGTGAGGAAAAACAGTTTCAGTTTTATCTATATTCATCCAGCATGGTGCTGAACACGCTGACACCGGAGAGAGATCTGATTTCTGAGGATAAAAAGGTCAGCAGCCTGGAAGCCATGACGCGGGACTTTGCAACGCCTGTTTGTGATGAACTACAGGTGAAGATGACAGAAATGCTCACTACAGTGCAGAAGCCGGACAGTCAGTACGGAGAAAGGGCTGTCACATTCTGCCATGCCATGTGGCAGCTTCTGCGGTCATTGAAGGCATTAGAGGTTGCACCAACAAAAAAATATGATTTTTATTCGTTATACAGACCATTTTCAATGCTGGTGGACATTGTTTCAGAGAAAATGAAGGAAAACACGCTGGAATCTAAGGGGGCAGCGAAGAAGGATTCTCTTGAAAATAATAAGGAAATTTATGATTTTATTCATAAGATCAGTATGACGCTTCATGGAACCCTCAGAACGGATATCCGTTTTTTTCAGATTCGGGATTTTAATGCTATTGTGCATTACGCCCCTGCAAAGCTTCGGGCCTTTTACGCGATATGGAGCTTGGAGTTGTCTGATTACTACAATAGTTTTTGCCCGGTAAAGAATCAGTATTCTTTCATTTTCTCTCCCGGCATGTTCCGGGATATCAGTGTAAAGGAACTGTTTACGGATTATGCAGCTACGAAGAGACTGATGCTGATTGTCCTGCCCGAAAGGAATTTATATTCTCCGGACTGGCTGATGATCACCCTGGCGCATGAAGTATCTCATTTTGTTGGCTATACTGTCCGAAACCGTCCTTTCAGGCACAAAGCGATGGAAGCCTGCTGTTGCAGGATATTGGAATTAGAGCTTCGACACTTTGAGTATATTTTGACGGGTGTCGGATTAGAGAATGAGGTAGAGAAATATATAAAGGATGATAGAAATTTGCTTCCGGTAATCAGAAGTCAGATTGAGGCGATAGACAGGAGCGTGGAACAAAAGGAAGAACAGCGCCTGGGGCCTCATCTGTATCATTCTCGCAATTCTATTTCCCGTATTCTGGAAGTGTTCAGGGATTTTGGCGCGAATAATGTAGATAAGCTGGCAGCAGAAGAGAATGCCATGCTAAATCGGTATCTGAATTCAGAAGCGGAACGCCAGGGGCTTTGCCGGGATACGCGGGAAATGACCAACACGAAGAGAGAGCTTTTGCGGCAGAGCAGAAAATATGAAGAACAGTTGGTTCCTTACTACCATAGATTTCAGGACAATGCATTGAACGCAGTTCTTGGAATATTACGCTATGTTATGGCGGAAACCTGTGCCGATCTGAATGCAGTGCTGACGTTAAGTCTGTCTCCGACCGCATATATTCATTCTTTTACTGATGAAAATAATCATGGAAGAGATGGATTAACGGATGAGGAGCACACGACCATTCGAAGCGTAAGAATCGGTCTGGTGATGAAAGCTGTAGAAAAGCTCGTGAAGGATAATGTACTATGGTTCGAAGAGAATGAACCGGAGTTTTATTCCGTGTGGACAGTTGCTGATTTTCGTGTTCTTGCTTCGCGGGCGGATGTTGAATCAATTGAGGGAAAGCTGACGCTTGCTGTTTATAGTTATACTGAAAATATCAGAAGGTGCAGCAACAGAATTTCGGCATACGAAAGTATCTACGATGACAGATTTGAAAAACAGACTTTTACAAATCAGAAGCTTGATTTCTTTAATGACAAAGTGATATGGGATGAGCTGAACGCATATCTTGGTAAATGCGCGGGGGACTATATGGAAGCATTAAGGTCATCGAATGAAATTCTGAGAAGCAAGGATCATCTGGCGGATGTTTACAGGAAGGCCTGCGGCAGCTCCGCAGTGGAAATGATGATGAATATTGAAACCTTTCTGCAACAGTATGAAGAGCGGTGCTAAATGTAAAATATAAGCAAAATTCACATAAATATCTCTTTTCGAACACAAATTTTTGGCTAAATGAATATATTTGTTGACAGAAGGACTTATACCGTGATATATTAAACAGGTATGAAATTAAGGAGGAAAGATATGTACATTAATGGAACGTTGCAGCTTACGAACAAGATACGCCGGTATGACGGCTATCATAGCGAACCGATCTGGAAGCCGGAAGGGGAAAATGAAAGCACTTATGATAACGTCTGGATGGACAGTCAGTGCAGCGTCCCGATAAAGAATATTGTTGAGGTGAAGAAGGAGCTGATGGCCTCTTTAGCTGAGAAGGACTGAGCGAAAATTCAATCTTGCCACTTTGTTGTCGGACATCGGAACTGGCTGTTCAGCGACAGTCCGAAAGGTGCTAAAGCAAGCGCAGCCGCAATGTGAGGTAAATCGCTTGTATCTATCAAAATAAATAGAGTTAAACGTTTGCAGTTCTCGCATCAAGATGAGCAAAGTTGACTTACATAATGGTACCGTTCTTGTCACGGGGGCGGCTGGATTTATCGGTTCAAACCTGTGTTTGAGGCTACTGGAGGAGGCGGACGGGATATCTGTCATAGGCATTGACAACATGAATGATTACTATGATGTCTCCCTGAAGGAATTCCGGCTGAACAAGCTGAATCAGCATGGCAGTTTTTCTTTTATCAAGGGGAATATCGCGGATAAGGAATTGATCCTGTCTGTGTTTGAGCAGTACAGGCCGAAGGTGGTGGTGAACCTGGCGGCGCAGGCCGGAGTGAGGTATTCCATCAGCAACCCGGACGCCTATGTTGAATCCAACCTGGTCGGGTTTTTAATTATCGTGGAGGGCTGCCGGAAGTATCCTGTGGAGCATCTGGTATATGCTTCCTCTTCCTCGGTGTATGGAAGCAATAAGAAGGTTCCCTACAGTACGGAGGACAAGGTGGATAACCCGGTCAGCCTGTACGCGGCCACGAAGAAGAGCAATGAGCTGATGGCCCATGCCTATTCCAAGCTGTATGATATTCCGTCTACGGGCCTGCGCTTCTTTACGGTTTACGGGCCGGCCGGGAGGCCGGATATGGCTTATTTCGGATTTACGGACAAGCTCCGTGCCGGGAAGAAGATACAGATTTTTAATTATGGGAACTGTAAGCGGGATTTTACCTATATAGACGACATCGTGGAAGGGGTCGTCCGGGTGATGCAGAAAGCGCCGGACAGGCTGACGGGGGAGGACGGCCTGCCGGTACCGCCCTACGCCCTCTATAACATCGGCAACAACAGCCCGGAAAACCTGCTGGACTTTGTGGACATCCTGCAGCAGGAGCTGGTCAGGGCCGGGGTGCTGGCGGCGGACTATGACTTTGAGAGCCATAAGGAGCT
>JAJPYH010000275.1 GCA_021205045.1 Lachnospiraceae bacterium
ATATCTTCTGAAATCGTACATCGTCTGGTTTTGCTCCCCAAAATAGATGTTTATCTAACATATGTTCTCTTTGGTTGTCTAAAAATCGGAATTTCCTATAAAGCAAGAAAAGGGCTTTCACCACCTCACCGTTTCCCCGGTTAAGTGGCAAAAGCCCCTGTTTTCAAGCCTATTTAGGCTCATTGTGTGTCAATTCTTGACATCAATACTACCGTCTCGACGTGCACCGTCTGCCCAAACTGATCCACGCCCCTCCATCTGCGAAGTTCATACCCTCCCTCGCACAAATATCTGACATCGCGAGCCAGGGTCGCGGAATCGCAACTGACATAAACAATTCGATCCGGCTGCATCTGAAGCATAGTGTCCAGACAGGCACTATCGCAGCCCTTGCGGGGCGGATCCACCACGATGACATCCGGGTGCGTCAGAGATGTGTCGTTTCCATGTTCCTTATAAAACGCCGGTAGCACCTCCTCCGCTTTTCCCACATAGAATGTTGCGTTAGTAATACCGTTTAATGCCGCATTTGTCCGGGCGTCCTCAATTGCCTGAGGAACCACCTCCACACCGCAAATCTGCCCGGCGCGGCGGGCCATAAAGAGAGAAATGGTGCCAATACCGCAATACAAATCCCAGACCGTCTCGCTGCCCGTCAAAGCGGCATAATCCAGGGCAATACTGTAAAGCTTTTCGGTCTGGCGGGGATTAACCTGATAAAAGGACAGGGGCGATATCTTAAAGGTGAGGAAATCTCCGGTTCTCTGAAACTCATTGGAAACATCACGGATAAAAAGACGGTCTTCAATAGTGTCGCTGCCCCAGAGTGTCCGACACTCATCTCCCATAATCACATTATCGCGACGGATATTTAAATTGACTGCTATACTGCAGATCTTTCCAGGCCGGTTCCTCGTGATTTCTCCCTTCTCAAAGCCGTCAGGCACGCCCTTTCCGGATTCCTGTATCATTTCCCCATCTTCGGGACAGGTCAATGAACAGTCCCCGTCCAGGCTCAGCCCCCGCAGCTTACCCACCAGTGCCTCCGTCTTCAACCTCTCCTGTCCATATTTCTCCCACTCCGCAGATGATAAATTCACCACCAGGCAGACCATCACCTGCCTGCTCTCAAAGCCCGTCCGAATCAGAATATGCCTCACCAGCCCCTGGCCGGTTGCTTCGTTATATGGTGAAATCTGATAGCGCTCCATATGCTCCATCACAGCGCGCAGAATCGCTCCGTTCTCCTCTGCCCCCAGACTACAGTCCGTATTGGCCACAATAGAATGGGTTCTTCCCGCGTAAAAGCCGCAGATTACCTTCCCCTCTCTGTCTTTTCCCACCGGATACTGTGCCTTATTGCGGTAATGAAAGGGTTCCTCCATCCCCACAAAGGGCTCACGAGCCTTCTCCACCTCTTCCGCGCTCAACCCTCCGATACGGCATAGGTTATTTGCAATCTTTTTTTCCTTAAATTCCATCTGTTTCTCATAGGAAAGAGTCTGAAGCTGGCAGCCGCCGCAAGCCTTATGCTGCGGACAGACTGGCACCACTCTGTAAGGCGAGGGTGACAGAAGGCCTTGCATTCTGGCATAGCCGTAGTTTTTTTTGACTCTCATTACGGTGGCCGTCACCACATCCCCGGGCACCGCATCTTTCATAAAAAAGGGAAAGCCGTCCACTTTCCCTATTCCTTCTCCGTCTGTATTCAGATCCGTAATCTCTAACCGTATCTGCTGATTTTTAATAAACTGCATCTTATTGCCCCATTTTTTGCTGAAAATTATTCACGGATATCATTCGCCAATATGTCCGAAACAATAAGCAACATAAGCCATTCACCATAAAAGCTCTGGAATTTAAGAACCTCAGAATAGAGGATCTCCGATCACTTTATTTCTCCGGCACAATCGTGCTCCTGATATTGGTCTCCAGCAGCCGGTTATATCCCAGCCACTCGCCTTCCTTCCCCGCGCCTGCGGACAGAAGCTCCGTAAAGGTCTCCATCTTGGCGTCCGTGTCATCCGCATAATACAGCGCTGTTGCCTCCATCAGTGCCGGAACCTTGGGAGAACCAAACTCCAGCTTACCGTGATGAGCCAGAATGCAGTGCTTCAGTTCATTGGCCAGCTTCTCGGGGAAGCCATCAATCTCCCTGATCTTTTCCGTGATCATCTCCACTCCCATCACAATATGTCCCAGCAGCTGCCCTTCGTCCGTATAGTCATTCTCCGGGAAAGCGGACAACTCCTTCGTCTTGCCGATATCATGGCACATGGCCGCCGTCAGCAGCAAATCCCTGTGAAGCGCAGGATACTGACTGCAATAAAAATCGCAGAGCTTCGTCACTCCCAGCGTATGCTCCAGAAGCCCTCCCACAAAGCCATGATGCACTGTCTTTGCCGCGGAGGAATTGCAGAACTTCCTGGCAAATTCCGCATCATTGACAAAGATATCCAGAAGAAGCTGCTTCAGATATAAATTGTCCAGACTGTTGATCAGCCCTTTCAGTTCCTCATACATGGGTGCAATCCCCTTTTGGGAGACCGGCAGATAATCCGCAGGATTGTATTCACCCTCCTTGCAGACACGGATCCGTTTCACGTTGACCTGCAGCGCTCCCTGAAAGCTGGTCACCTCGCCATACACCTCAATATAATCCAGCGTGTCAAAATCCCCGATTCCGGAGCTGTTCGGATCCCATACCTTGGCATCCAGAGTACCTGTCTTATCCTGCAATATCACATTTTCATAAGCCTTTCCATTCTTTGTGGTAGCGGACTGCTTATGTTTACACAGATAAATATCCGACATTCTATCGCCTTCATGGTAATCTCTGATATATTTCATCACTCTTTCTCCTCATCTAAGACCGGGACCTCCCGGCCTTTTACCCTTCCTTTCAACAGACACAATCTGTCATAAAAGTCATTCATTATAAAACTATATGAAGCTCAATTTCCCTGTATTCACCCTGGCTTAATCTGCAGATGATCACATTTACACTATCACCTGCCTGATGAGACAAAAGGCAGCCTGTCAAATCTGACATGCCGGAAATCTCCGTGTCATCAATGGCTGTCACAATATCTCCAACCTGTATTCCCGCAGACATAGCTGCTGAATTCATCAGCACTGCCGTCACATAAGCACCCAGAGGCACACCTTCTTCTTCATTGGCGGCAGCCGTGACATTCGTTCCCTGTATCCCCAGACAGGGAATATCGCTGCCCCTGCACATCAGTTCAATGGTCTTTTTCAGCTCCGTGATGCCCAGTGCGCTTAAAATATTGCCCGTATCGCTGGAATTATAATCATTGCACAGCACACCCACAATGTATCCCCTCAGATTTACCAGAAACCCCTGAGGCGACTGACTGGCGTAAATGTCCGTCATCAGCACCTTATAGTTGATATCCCAGCTGTTGGCCTCAATTCCCATGGCTGTGATTGTCCCCGACACATAAGAGCCGGACACTCCCATGGGATTGCCCACTGCCAGCACCCTGCTTCCCAGATTGGATTTTAAATTAGAACTGGAAAACACCGCAATAGTGATTGCATCCAATGTGTCAGCGGAAAGCTCCTCCTTGGATACCCTTAAGGCCATCAGTCCGGATTTACTGTCCTCTCCGCAGATAGTGCCCACGGCCGCCGTCCCATCCACAAATGTCGCCTCAATATAATCCGCCGTTGACAAACTGCCGCGGTTTGTCAATATATAAAGGTCCGTATCGCTTTCCGTCACGATGGCTCCGCTGTACTCCGAAGCACTGACCAGACTGCTTTCCAGCCAGCTTTCACTATTGGACATGCCGCGCACTGTCACAAGCCAGTCAGCACACGCCTGAGCCAGATCAGAAAACAGCTTCGCTTCCTCTTCCACAATCTGCTGAGCCGTGATCGTCTCCTCAACAATTACAACCGTCTCTTCCGATCCTGTCTCCTCGTCCTCCACCAGCATGTCCTCCGGTGAGATTTCCTCGGCTACCACCTCCAGCGAATCGTCCGCAAAATCCATTTCCGCGACTTCCGCTTCCGTCTCTTCCTCTTTAAAGATCATATTCTCCAGCACCGGAGACAGCAGAACAATGGTCGCACAGGCAATAGCTCCAAACAAAATAGCCAGCAGAGAAACCTCCACCATCCTTCTTATGACCTTTTGCTTGTTGACAGGGCGCTTCCTGATAGTTTCTGACAGGAAATCGCTCTGGGTTTGTTTATTCTGATCATCCATAATTGCATCCTTATTGCGAAATTGCTGCTACAGTATACTCACATTTCCCTTTTATCGCAAGGCTTTTCATCCAAAAGCAATGGTGCAAAAGCAGCAGGGCTTTCCCCTTTCAGTTATCATAAATCGCAGCTGCAGCAAGCTGACAGAGCGCCGATCCACTGCCATACGATATATTCTCCGTCAGGTCATATAAACAGTGTTCCCGTAAGATTCAGCAGGACAAGCCAAAAAATACCGCCGCAGATACTGCCGGATTTCCGATAACCGTTGGCAATGACAATTCCCCCCAGGGTAGTGTAACAGCACTGAAATAAAACCTTTGTCACACCGGCCCCTCCTCCAAGATTGGACAGATGAGCCACACCAAACAGAAGCGAAGAGAACAGCACAGCGCGCAGTTCCCCCTGTTCCTTATCACGAAAATACAATGACAATGCGGGGAACAGCATCAGACGGCATAAAAACTCCTCGCTTACTCCGGCAAGCACCGACGTCACCACCTGGCTCCCCGGGGAAAATTCTCCGACAACCACATTGACAACGCAAAGAATGGCGACCGGAGAAGACCACAGAACACTTTTGGCACAGTTGCGAAATCCGCTAAAAGAGCGCGGGGCATCAAAAAAGGCAACCGCCGCCGCTGCCGCCAGAAGCCCCGGCAATATATATCGAATGATACACATAACCCCCAAAGGGACGTTCCCTGTCAGCCCAGGCACAAAAGCCAGAAGCACATAAAGAAGCACACCACTGAACATAGGCTCCCTGTGACAATATTCCTGTAAGAAAAAGAATACTTTTCTCATCATATCCTCAGGTTTCCGTGGTACCTGCTGCAATTTTCGCTTCCAGCGCTTCATCAGCTTCCTGCATCGCCTTTCGCTTTCTCTTCTCTTCCCGCTCTCTCTTCATTTCCGCGGCGCGCAGCTTCGACTCACAGGTCTTACAGTGATCCAATTCATTATCGTAAGGATAAACACGACCGCAGATAGAGCATATATGATCCGGAAGCTTCGCCACAGCAACTGCCCCCAGGGTAGATACACGCATCGGAACGATTCTGTCAATGCCCCCCGCACGGCATTTACTCATACACAGCCCACAGCCGGTGCATTTCCAGACATCCACCTTTGCTATAAATCCGTTCTGCCCCTTCACAAGTTTCAGTGCGTCATTCGGACAGGCCTGCTGGCAATGACCGCAGTTATAGCATTTTTCCGTAAAATGAGGAAGCCGTACCGCATATTTGGGTCTCTGCGCCAACTCAGTGTCAGCTGCTTTCTGCGCGACAATGTCACGGAGCATGGCCCGAAAGAAAAGTCCGCTGTCGCGGGTGCTTTCTATTTTCGGCATCATGGTGAATGCGGTATCCACAGACAGATTCCCGAAAAAACCAAAGAGGTCTCTTCGGCTGATTGCCTCCTCAGAAGTGGAAACCTCGTAGGTGTCCCCCTCCCTCAAAACTGTCACCCTCTCCCGGTATACTTCCTCCCCCAGAAAAAATTCAAGTTCCTTCAGGTTTTGCTCTATGATCCCCTTACATACATCATCACTGCAATCTCCACATACACGCAGTGAAACTACAACGCCGTCCCGCAGCGCCGCATAAGCCAGCTGCTCCCAGGAAAGAGCCACGATACATCTCTCATTGAGCCGCGCCGCACTGCCCTCTTTCTCACAGGCAACCGTCAGCCTCCCTTTTCTGGCCACTGCCATCAGAAAGCTCTCCGCTTTCCGGGAGGGAACGGTAATGCATCTGGCCGGACATGCTGCAGTACAAAGTCCACACTTTAAACACTGATCCCACATCGGGCGCTTGCGTTTGCCAGTGGGATAAATATTCTGCGGACAGATCTCCGCGCAGGTCTGACAGACATGGGTGGTGGCTTTCCTCTCCGTGCACCGCTCCGCAACGTACAGAGGTGTTCTCCGGACCCCATAGCCCCGTTCAATATAATCTTTTAAAGTTTCCATATATATTCCTTATAACCTCAATGTGCCTGCCGCCCGCACACGGGGCATCGGCAGGCACATTGTCTGTTGTTGTTATGATTTTTGTCAGTTGTCCTTTTTCTTTTCCTGGTCCTTCCGCTCCACGATGGATTTCGCCATAGCCCAGCGGCTTCCGGATTCTCTCTCTTCTTTTTTGAGTTCTTCCACCTCGTCCGGATCCAGTCCTTCTGCAATGAGTTTCTTACATCGAGATCTGTAAATAACCGAACAGACGACAATGCTGATCTCATACAGGATATACATCGGGATTGCTACTATAATCTGGGAAGTGATATCCGGAGGTGTAATCACCGCTCCTATGAACACGCACGCAATAACCACATATCTGCGGGCGGATTTCATCCACTGGGGCTTCATCATTCCAAAAGATGAAAGAACCGCTACCACCACCGGAATTTCAAACACCATTCCGAAAGAAAAAAGCATCGTTACAAAGTAACTGATGTACTCCTTAATACTGTAATAGCCGCCAATATCAATAGTATTCAAGCTCAGGAAGAACTGCAGAGTGAAGGGGGTGACGATAAAATTCGCAAACATCGCTCCTACAATGAAAAGAAGCAGTCCTCCAATCAATACGCCAAGGAACTTTCTCTCCTCCGACTTTTTCAGAGCCGGACCCACAAATCTTTCCACCTGCCAGATAATGATAGGAGAGGCAAATACCAGGCCCGCGATCATCGCCACCTTCAGGTACTGCGCCATCAACTCGGCAACACCGGTCTGGATAAACATGTATCCCTCAGCCCGGCTCATTGCATAGGTAATAAAATCCGGTGCAAAGTAAAAACAGATGATCGCGGCAGCCAAAAATGACAGGACACTAATCACCAGACAATTACGCAGGTCAGCCAGATGCCCGGTCAAACTCATATTCTTGCCCGGGTTATCATTTTTCTTCCTTGCGCGTCTGGATGAGGGGTTACTTGATGCCATCTGGATTAGCCCCCTTTTAGTTATACTCCGGTCTGACCATCCGCAGATGCGCTGACAGGCGCCGCAGCGGTATTGTCAACAGCCTGTGCGGTATACACTGGCTGCACCACGTCCTGTACGGGAGCTGCCTGAGCCACATTCTGTACAGGCACTGTCTGTGTATAAACCGGCTGTGCTGCGTTCTGTGCAGGTGCCGCCTGTGTATAAACCGGCTGTGCTGCGTTCTGTGCAGGTGCCGCCTGTGCATAAACCGGCTGTGCTGCATCCTGTACAGGTGCTGCCTGTGCCCCATCCTGTGTGGGCTGCGGATCATCCGCCATACCTTCCTTAAATCCCTTCAGCGTCTGGCCAAGAGACTTGCTGAGCTTGGGAAGCTGCTTTGGTCCAAAAATAACCAATACTATTAATAAAACTACAAGGAGCTCTGTAACTCCGATTCTTCCAAGTGCTGCGATAAACATAATTTTTCTCCTCTTTTCTTTTTGTAAAACCCTTCAGAAACGTGCCTTACGCACTTGCAATTTCCGGGGTTTCGTCTGTTTTGCCGCCTGCTTCTTCTATGTCAGCTATGGCTGGCGATGTGATTTCCGGCGCCTGTCCATCTTCTATGACCTGTGCCATTTCCAATTCCTCTTCCAGCGGTTCCTCAATTGGCGGTACTTCTTCAATTGAAGATTCTGCAATTGATGGTTCTGCAATCTCCGCGGAAGGTGTGTTGTCGGAACTGTCCGGTTTCTTTTTGCCGCGTATGTTCTTCGTTGTGATTCCTTCTGTTGATCTCTGTAAATCCTTTACAGTATCATCAAAAGGCTTCGCAATCTCATTCACGGTGCCGGTGACCTCCTTTGACAGTTCGTTAAAGGGCTGGGTGATCTCCTTGAGCGGTTCCTGCAGCTCCTGCAGCGGTTCCACCACAGTTTCACACAGTTCCTCTGTCATCGAGCCCAGATATACTCTGAGAACCCGAAGCCATTTCCCCGCCTTGCGCGCCAGAATAATCGTGCGCTCAGGACCGATCACCAGAATTGCGATGACCAGGACGACGATAAGTTCCAACCCACCTATCTTCATCCTTCTGGCTGTCCTCCTTTCTCCCGGGCCTGCCGGGTTTTTTAATTACAATGGTGTTTCTCAATGGGCAATCAGGTGACAGGTTTCCCTGCACAGAGAATTGTCCGTTTATAAAAGACTGTCGCCCATAGGGTAAACAGAACTTTTGCCCGTTTACATTTCCCTTACCATCCGGTGGGGATCTTCTCAACCTCGACTTCCACAACCTTGCAATGATCTCTCACAAAGTTGTATGCCTGCTCCTGCAGAAGCTTCTCCGTTACATTCTCTTTCCCGCCCATATAAGTCAGGGCCTTATCATAGGGAAGCTTGGAGTTCTTCATAAAATGCTGCACCTTCTGATCAACAGCTTCATCAGAAACCTCCAGCTTCTCCTTGCGCAGGACATAATCCAGAGCAATTGATACGCGCACCTGCAAAACCGCCACGGGATAAACCTCCTTCTTGAAGCCATCCAGCGTCTGTCTGCGCTCCGCCAGAACCTGCTGCAGCTTTTTGCCCTGCTGCGCCGCCATCTGCCTCAGAGAACGGACAAAGCCATCCACACTGACCTCAATCATGGAAGCGGGAACAGGACAGGCGACAAGCGAGGCCAGCTTTTTCTGGAAATTACGGTCAAACGCCCGATCACTTCTGGTGTCGTTGGTCTTCTGAAGCCTGATGCGCTGCAGCTCACGGAACTCCGCCACCGTATCCGCGCCTTTCACCTTCTCCTTCACAAACTCATCTGTACATTCCTCAATTTCACGGGCGGTGATGCTGAGCAGTTCAACATGAAGATCCAGGGTTTTGCCGCGAACCGCTTTCCGGTGAAAGTTCTCCGGCATAGTCAGGCTCACATCCAGCTCTTCCCCCGGCTTATGGCCCGCCACGGCTTCATCCAGCCCGGCAAACAGGGATCCGCTCCCCATCCTGAAACGGCTCTTATCAGAATGGTCAAATTCAAACGGCTCTCCATTACAGGTTCCGGTAAAACTCACCTCCACAATATCGCCCTTAGCCGCTTCCCGATCCGCCTTATAAGTCCTTGGATGCCCCTTCATATACAGCCTGACGGCCTCGTCAATATCCGCCTCTGAAACTGTCTTGATCGGTTTCTCCACCTCAAGACCCATGTAATCAAAATCATTGACCTTCGGGTAAACCACAATACTGACGGATGCGCTCAATGCGGACAGATTTGCCTCTTTGACGCTGACATCCGGTTTGGAAAGCTGAAAATATTCCTGCTCCCTGCATACCTGCTCAACCGCCTCCGACAAAAATTCACTGGCAGCCTGATCAATCAAAGCCTGTCCATATGTATTATACGCAATGGAAAGCGGAGCGTTTCCCGGACGGTACCCCTGTACCGGTTCCTTCTTCTGCCTGGCGGCAGAGACACGGTTCAGCGTCTCCTGCCACTGTGCTCCTTTTTCATCAATTTCGAAAGCGACTGTGCCGTCCTGTCGCTCTTCCAGATTTTTTATCTCTATCATTCTACAGCAATCTCCTTTAGATTTTTCTCATTTTACAGCAAGATTTCAAAATTGTAAATAGGAATCGAAAAGTTACCAAAATTGTTTCACAAACAGAGGTTGCCGCTCACTGACAAAATTTCCGCTCCGGGACTTTCACACGTCGGAAAATCATGCTATACTATATCAGTATGACAGCTTCAGAACAGCTCAGCTCTTTTCGGCTGTCCGAAGTCCCCATATATATTTTTGTAAAGATCCCGGAGATGAGATATCATGAACAAAAAAGGCCTGAAAATTTTAGAATATCCCAAAATTATCGCCATGCTTTCCGATCGGGCCGGCTCCGCCCCCGGTAAGGCCATGTGTCAGGCACTGACACCCTCAGACGACCTGGATGCCATCAATAAGGCACAGTCTCAGACTGCGGACGCTTTAGCCCGGCTGTTTGCTCATGGGAAAATCTCCTTTGGCAGCAACAGGGATCTCGGCTTTGCAGTCAAATCCCTGGAAATCGGCTCTGCCCTGTCCATTCCTGAGCTTTTAGGCATCGCCGGAATGCTGGAGAACGCGGCCAGGGTCAAAAGCTATGGCAAAAAAGCAAAGGAGGACGCTCCCGATGACTCCCTGACCGAATTATTCGAAGGGCTTCAGCCTCTGACTCAGCTTTCCTCAGAAATCCGGCGGTGTATTCTTTCGGAGGATGAGATTGCAGACGACGCTTCTTCCGCCTTAAAGCATATCCGCAGGCAGATCAGAGTTACCACAGATCGGGTTCACACCCAGTTAATCAATATGGTCAACGGCCCCATGCGCAATATGCTGCAGGACGCCGTCATTACCATGCGGGACAACCGCTACTGTCTGCCCGTGCGCGCCGAATACAAGGGACAGGTTTCCGGCATGGTTCACGATCAGTCCTCCACCGGCTCCACCTTTTTCATTGAGCCGGCCGCTGTCGTAACGCTGAATAACCAGATCCGGGAGCTGGAGTTTCAGGAGCAGGAGGAAATTCACGCCATCCTCTCCGCTCTCAGCGCCCAGGCCGGCGCTTATACCGAGGAACTGTTGCAAAATCAAAAACTGCTGACACTGCTGGATTTTATTTTCGCCAAGGCGATGCTGGCCATGGACATGAACGCCACCCGGCCTGTATTTAATACCGATCACCATATCCATATCCGGGGCGGACGCCATCCTTTGCTTGACAAAAAGAGTGTGGTTCCCATTGATATCAGCCTGGGGCAGGATTTCGACCTGCTCATCGTCACCGGTCCCAATACCGGCGGCAAAACCGTCTCTCTGAAAACCGTAGGGCTGTTTACACTGATGGGGCAGGCGGGACTGCACATTCCGGCACTGGACCGCTCCGAGCTGGGATTGTTTACCAAAGTGTACGCAGACATCGGCGATGAGCAGAGCATTGAGCAGAACCTGAGTACCTTTTCCTCCCACATGACTAATATTGTTTCCATATTAAAATACGCGGATGCGGACAGCCTGTGCCTGTTTGATGAGCTGGGCGCGGGTACCGATCCCACCGAAGGGGCTGCTCTGGCCATTGCCATCTTAAATTACCTCCATGATCGAGGCATCCGTACCATGGCTACCACCCACTACAGCGAATTAAAGCTGTACGCCCTGTCCACTCCCTTTGTGGAGAACGCCTGCTGCGAATTTGACGTAGCAAGTTTGCGCCCCACCTACCGTTTGCTCATCGGTATTCCCGGCAAGAGCAATGCCTTCGCCATCTCCAGGCGCCTGGGACTGCCTCAGAAAATTATTGACGCGGCAAAGGAACAGATCAGCTCAGAAAAAGAAAGCTTTGAGGACGTGATCTCCAATCTGGAGCAAAGTCGTAAGGAGCTGGAAAAGGATCAGCAGGAAATCCGGACATACAAGGAAGAGATCAAGGCTCTGAAGGATCAGCTTTCTGCAAAACAGGCAAAACTGGATGCTTCGAAGGACAAGATTATAAGAGAGGCCAATGAACAGGCCCGGGCCATCCTGCAGGAAGCCAAGGATACAGCCGATGAGACCATCCGCGAGATGAATAAATCCCGGTCTGCAACCGTGGGAGATCTGGAAAAGCAGCGCCAGAAGCTGCGGGAAAAGATCGACCGGCAAAATGAAAAGCTGGCCGTGAAAGACAAAAAGCCCGATACAGCTGAACGCCCCCTGACAGAAAAGGATATTCAGCTTGGCACCGCTATCAAGGTTCTGTCCAGCGGCCTGTCCGGTACAGTCTACTCCCTGCCGGACAAAAAAGGCAATCTGTTTATTCAGTGTGGTATCCTGCAAACCCAGGTCAATATCAAAGACCTGGTGCTCGCCAGAGAGGAAAGTACTCCGGCCGCTCCCGCACACAAAAGCGGTGCCAGTTCCATCCGGGTATCCAAATCCCTGTCCATCTCTCCGGAGATCAACCTGTTAGGCTGTACAGTGGACGAAGCGCTCTCAAGACTGGACAAATATCTGGACGATGCCTACCTGTCCCATTTACAGACTGTGCGCATTGTCCACGGCAAAGGAACAGGTGCCCTCAGAAATGCGGTTCATCAGCACCTGAAGCGCACCAGTTATATTAAATCCTACCGGCTTGGTGAAGCCGGGGAGGGAGATTCCGGCGTGACCATCGCAGAGTTTAAATAGTTTTCAAAGAAAATGAGGAAAATATGACTACAAAACAGAAAATTTTAATTGTAGACGATGACCAGAACATTGCGGAGCTGATCAGTCTTTATCTCACCAAGGAATGCTTTGACACACGCATTGCTTATGATGGAGAAAGTGCTCTGACCGCGCACAAAAGCTTCCAGCCGGATCTGATTTTGCTGGATCTGATGCTTCCTGGCATCGACGGCTATCAGGTCTGCCGGGAAATCCGGGCGGTTTCCTCCACGCCGATCATCATGCTCTCCGCCAAGGGAGAAGTCTTCGACAAGGTACTGGGGCTGGAGCTGGGTGCCGATGATTATATGGAAAAACCATTCGATTCCAAAGAGCTTGTGGCCCGGGTCAAGGCAGTGCTGCGCCGCTGCAAACCAACGCTGAAGGAAGAGCCAAAAGCCGACGTCAAGGAGGTGTCCTATCCGGACCTGACAGTCAGTCTGACCAACTATTCCGTTACCTATATGGGCGCCAATATTGATATGCCTCCCAAAGAACTGGAACTGCTTTATTTTCTGGCTTCCTCACCCAACCATGTTTTCACAAGAGAGCAGCTTCTGGACCAGATCTGGGGCTATGAATACATGGGCGACACCCGGACTGTGGACGTTCACATCAAGCGTCTGCGGGAAAAGATCAAGGATCACCCCAACTGGAGACTTTCCACGATCTGGGGAATTGGCTATAAGTTTGAGACAAAACCGTAGTTTCATGCAGGAGGCATTATGCGTCGGCGAAGCATTTACTGGACTTTTTTATTAGGATATGTCATTTACGGCGTTTTCGGCTATCTGGCCATTTCTTTCTTTATGCCGGAGGTACTGACCCGTTATTTTGAAAGGAATCAGGCCTCCGCCCTGTATCAGGAAGCCACAATGATCGCCACCACCTATGCCTCTAAGCTCTACACCAGTGAGGTGTCTTTGGAGAGCGTTAAAGCGCAACTGGATACCTTTTCCGCGTTTTCAAACGCCGAAATCTGGATTTTAAATCCCAGCGGCCGCATGGTGCTCAATTCCTCCCTGGTTCTGGATGTGGACGACATTATTATCATAGAAGATTTCGATACCTCCTCACTGGCGGGCAATTATTATACCACCGGCACTTTTTTTGATTATTTTGAGGAAGAGCAGCTCAGCGTGCTGGCCCCCATCACTACAGAAGATAATTATCAGATCAACGGTTATGTAGTCATCCATTACCCTTATTCCAATATTGTACAGAGCTACAATGACATGCAGGGCTTTATGTTTATGATGTTCGCAATTCTGCTGGCTCTCTCGCTGATTATCCTTCTTTTTTTTACATTTTATTTTTATATTCCTCTGCGCCGCATTACAGTGGCCACAGAACAGTACGCTTCCGGCAATTATCATTATGAACTGCAGCCCGAAAGCAATGACGAACTGGGGTATCTGGCCAGCATTCTCTCCTATATGGCCGGAGAGATTGCGCGCTCAGAGGATGGGCAGAAAAAATTCATCGCCAATGTCAGCCATGACTTCCGATCCCCCCTGACCTCCATCCAGGGGTATCTGCAGGCCATGCTGGACGGCACCATCCCCCCTGAGCTTCATGAAAAATACATCCAGATCGTGCTCAATGAGACAAAACGTCTGACCAAGCTGACCAATTCCCTTCTGCAGTTGAATAATCTGAATACCAAAGGGATGCTTCTGGAACGCACCAATTTTGACATCAACACCGTTATCCGGAATGTGGCTGCTTCCTTCGAAGGCACTTGTCAGGAAAAGGATATCAGGCTGCAGCTGATTTTGACAGGCGATGAACTTTACGTCAACGCTGACATGGAAAAAATCCAGCAGGTGCTTTACAATCTGCTGGATAATGCAATTAAATTCAGCCATAATCATTCCAAAATTCAGATTGAGGCAACTGAAAAGAAGAATAAGCTTTATGTTTCAGTCAAAGATTTTGGTATTGGAATTCCTAAGGATGAGCTGAGTCTGGTATGGGAGCGTTTTTATAAATCCGATAATTCCCGGGGAAAGGATAAAAAAGGAACCGGTCTTGGTCTCTCCATCACAAAAGAAATTATCCGGTCTCATGGAGAACATATTAACGTGATCAGTACGCTGGGGGCGGGGACAGAATTTGTGTTTACACTGCCGGTGGCGGAGGAGGAGTAGAGCGCATTCCCCTGCCCCGTTTTGCAGTGCCCTTACATTATCTTTAATGCTCTATTCTTTCCAGCTGAGTCTATGCAGATTTCCTGCAGTTTCCAGATTTTCAAAATTCTGCTGACGCAGCGCTTCATACAGCACAATGGCCACAGAATTTGATAAATTCAGGGAACGAATCCGGGGCAGCATGGGGATACGAATGCAGGTCTCCTCGTGTTCTACCAGAATTTCCTCCGGGATGCCGGCACTCTCTTTGCCGAACATGATATAGCCATCCGGGCTAAATGAAGCTTCCGTATAGGCTCGGCGGGCTTTTGTGGTAGCATACCAGATTTTCGCGTCCGGATGTTTTTCCATGAATTCCTGAAAGTTCATATAACGATACACTTCCAGATGTTCCCAGTAATCCATGCCTGCCCGCTTCAGCTGTTTTTCATCCAGGCGAAAGCCCAGAGGCTCGATCAGATGAAGAGTGGTGGCGGTGGCCACGCAGGTACGGCCGATATTACCGGTATTCTGCGGAATCTCCGGCTGATGTAAAATGATATTCATGTCTTTCTTCCTTCCGCCTTATGCTTTTTACGTACAATGAAACTGGCGGCCTTTTCCGCAGCCGCCAGCAGATGATTCAATCAACTATGCCTTTTCTTTCTGTTCTTTCCGAAGCCTCTCAATGAAGCACCCAAGTCTGCCGATGGCAACCTTCAGATTCTCCAGAGAGTAGGCATAAGAAATACGAATAAAGCCTTCTCCGGAATCTCCAAATGCCGTACCCGGCACCACCGCCACCTTTTCCTCCTCCAGAAATCTGGTGGCAAACTCATCGCTGGTCATGCCGAACTCCTTAATGCACGGAAAAACATAAAACGCGCCGTAGGGTTCGAAGCATTCCAGTCCCATTTCACGAAAAGTATGTAAAAGATAACGTCTGCGCTGATTGTAAGCCATGCGCATCTCTTCCACATCATCGTCTCCGTTTCTCATAGCCTCCACAGCCGCATACTGGCTGGTGGTCGGCGCACACATGATAGCAAACTGATGAATCTTGGTCATCTGCTCAATGATGGCCGCCGGTCCGCAGGCATAGCCCAGGCGCCAGCCGGTCATGGCAAAGGCTTTGGAAAAGCCATTGATCAGAACAGTTCTCTCATACATACCCGGAATTTCAGCAATGGAGACATGTTTTCCCTTGTAAGTCAGCGCCGCGTAAATCTCATCACTGATCACATACAGATCATGCTCTTCAATCACTCTGGCAATGGCCTCCAGATCCGCCCTCTCCATGATCGCTCCCGTAGGATTATTGGGGAAAGGCAGAATCAGTATCTTCGTCTTCTCCGTAATCTTCTCCTCCAGCTCCTGAGGAGTCAGACGAAATTCATTCTCCGCTTTCAGATCAATAATCACCGGCTTCGCCCCGGCCAGAATGGCGCAGGGCTCGTAAGAAACATAACTCGGCTGAGGGATCAGCACTTCGTCTCCCGGCTCACACATGGCCCGCAGGCCAATATCAATAGCCTCCGAGCCTCCCACAGTCACAAGAACCTGGTGATTATAATCATAAGTTAAATTATTATGTCTCTTATGATAACGGGCAATCTCCTGCTTCAGTTCTTTCAGGCCGGCATTGGAAGTATAAAAGGTGCGCCCTTTTTCCAGAGAATAAATTCCCTCCTCCCGGATATGCCAGGGTGTGTCAAAATCCGGCTCTCCCACCCCCAGCGAGATAGCGTCTTTCATTTCGCTCACAATATCAAAAAATTTTCTGATGCCGGAGGGTTTGATATCCACCACAGTTTTACTTAACGGGTCTCTCATGGCGTGATCAGCTCCCTTTCATCTTCAACCTTTTCCAGAATTGTGCCATGGTCCTTATATTTTTTCAGAATAAAATGAGTTGCCGTGCTCAGCACACTGTCCAGGGTGGACAGCTTCTGAGACACAAACGCGGAAACCTCCTTCAGTGTCTTGCCCTCCAGAGTGACTAACAGATCGTAGCCGCCGCTGATCAGATATACTGCGTGAACCTCCGGATACTTGTAAATGCGCTCCGCCACGCTGTCAAAGCCCTGGCCTCTCTGCGGAGTTACACGCACCTCAATCAGCGCAGACACCCGTTCCCTTGTTGTTTTGTCCCAGTTAATCAGCGTGTGGTAACCGCAGATCAGGCCTTCCGCCTCCATGGCTGCCATCTCATTGATCACATCCACTTCCTCCACACCCAAAATCACAGCCAGTTCTTTTGTGTCAATGCGGCTGTTTTTTTCAATAATGCTCAGCAATTCTTCTCTCATTGCCCATCTCCTCATTTTTCCCGCAATCATGATACGGCTGTTTAAAACTTCCCGGGCTGTGTCATCCGAAGTCACAGTTTATCAATTTCATCGATCCCCGGTCTGTTTAAATACCTTTTTTTCAATCCCTGAGAGGTATGGTGCAGCACAATCCGATCATTGGAATCCGTAATCCGGCCGATAACCGTCCCATGAATCCCCGCCTCCTCAAGCGCCTCCGCCAATGCCTCTCCCTGATTTGTCACCATCAGAAGCGCCCCGCCGGATAACAGTTCATAGGGATTCAGTCCAAAAATCTCGCAAACCTCTACGGTTTCCTGCCTGACCGGGATTTTCCACAATTGTACAGTCAGTCCGACTCCCCGATCCTGCGCCAGCTCCCAGAGTGCTCTCCAGATTCCGCCGTCTTTTATTTCAAGCATTTCACATACGTTAAACCGCTCAGCAATCTTCGTCTGAGCCGCCAGGGACAGATCTTCCGCATAGGTCATCATCTGGCGGATCATTCTGACAGGCAGCCGCACAGCCACCTCGCTCTCATGCTCACACACAATCCGGGCTGTTCCCTGTAGGCCGATCCAGCGGCTCATCACTATGCTCATCCCGGGGCTGATCTCTCTTATCCCAAAAGCTCCAGCCTCCGGCATGTACCGGCAGACTTTCTCTCCCCCGGACACATCGTTTCCTTTTTCCACGGTACCCTTCATTTACTCAGCAGCGGCTGTATCCGCAGCGGTTGTTCCCTCAGCGGAAGCATCTCCTGTCGCCTCTGTTGTCTCTGTAGTCTCCGTTGTCTCTGTTGTCTCTGTAGTCTCCGCGGCTGTTGCCGCCGCCAGCAGGGAATTCATTACACTCTTAACGTGGTCAATGCTTCCCGTCGCCAGAGCCTCACTCATAGCCGCTGCCTGGCTTGCGTCAGAAGTGGCTGTTCCAAAGGTGGCCGTCCTGGCTACAGCAGTGTAATTGCTGCTGTTCACCTGAGTGCGGCTTTCCTCCACACCATCCACATAGACCACTTTCCAGAGCTGCGCCTTGTATCCCGTATAAGCACTGCTGGTCTGCACATAACCGATGGGCTGGGAAGAATCCGTGTAAATCACATCCGCGCCCGGATTGATGGTCTCTAAAACCACGCTCTCGAACTCCACCGTTCGGTTGGAAGGTCTCGTCTCCTCGCCGTAAATATTCACAGTAAGAGTCTTGCCGCTGACATACGCTTCAATATAAATCGGCGTATCCGTATCATTGACAAAACGAAAATCCTTGCCCGAAGATTCCGCCAGAGTTGCATCCGCGGAGATAGGCACATAACCTACAATCATAGAATGATTGTAGCGCATGGTGACCTCCAGCTCTGCCCTCAGCACTGCATTATAAAGCGTAGAGGAAACCTGACAGATGCCTCCTCCGATGCTGTCCACCACTTTACCGGCTTCGTATGCTTTTCCGGTTACAAAACCATTATCCGTTGTGTAAGGAGAGGAATAAGAGTCAAAGGAAAATTCCTCGCCCGGATAAAGCGTGACACCGTTGATCAGTCTCGCGCCGTTAGTGATATTGGCAATTTTAGCCGATGTTGCACTGGAAAAACTGGTGCTGTAGGTGCCAATCACATCCTGTACTCTGGACAGTTCTTCCGCAGAGCCCTGCGGTTCCTCCTCCTCTACAGTCAGCTCCAGATATGCTCTTTCCTTATCCCAGCTTTCATTCAGGGAAGCAGCAATATTTTCCGCAGAAGCTTCCGCGTTCACCGCGTAACCGGCAGCCCCCTCGACAATCTGGAAGGAGCCGCTGCTGCGGGACAGAGAATAATTGGTTGCGGCCTGATCATAAGCCGTGCAGTTTTGCTCTATAAATTCCTGAAGCACTGTCTGGTCAAAGCTGATTTCCACTTCATACACCTTATTGGTACGCTCCAGATCCTTCAGCGTTTTATAACGCTCCACTACATTGCCTTTCGTTCCCGCGGAAACTGCCTCATTCACAATCTCCGTATTGCTCCAGTAGCCTCCAAGCTCTTCAGCAGTAGCTGTAATCTCTGCCAGAGTGCTGTCCTGTGCCACATATTGAAGTACAAGCTCCGTCTGCAGTAGGTCATCTACATATTCCTCCACTGCGCTTGCTGCCTGCTCCAGCGTCATTCCTGAAATATCAACACTGTCAACATAAACGCCCTTAGGAGCCGTATCAGCCTCTTCCGCCCTCACATTTCCCTGCAATGACACAAGGCAGATCCCTGCGAGTGCCATCACAACTATCCATTTCCAACACTTTCGGAATTTTTTCATTTCATCTCCTCTACCATCACAGTTCAGTGCCGCCTTTCTGCCTACAGCAGTGCCGCCACCAGTGAAAGTAGCATTGCTGCTACAATAATTACACAGATCGTCGCCGATGCAATCCTTTTTGCTTTTCTCTTACTGACTTTCTTCATAATATAGAATATCATCTCCTCGCTATCTTGCCAGCCAGCCGCCGTCCACCGCCAGGGTGAAGCCATTCACATATTCTGACGCCGCCGAAGCAAGGTACACAACTGCCCCCATCATATCCTCCGGTGTTCCCCAGCGCTCTGCAGGAATCCGATCCAATATTGCTTCGCTCCTGCCGGCGTCCCCACGAAGCTGTGCTGTATTGTTGGTCGCCATGTAACCCGGTGCAATCGCATTGACATTGATCCCGTACTTCGCCCACTCATTGGCCATAGCCTTGGCCATTCCCATAACCGCAGACTTGGAAGCCGTATAAGAAGGCACCCTGATGCCCCCCTGATAGGACAGCATGGAAGCTACACTGATAATTTTTCCCCCATCTCCCTGGGCTATGTACTGCTTCGCAAAAGCCTGGCTTAAGAAATACACGATCTTCTCATTGAGGGTAACCACCTTATCCCAATCCTCCTCAGTATAATCAATGGCATCATTGCGAATAATCACGCCCGCATTATTGACCAGAATATCTACTCTGCCATAAGCCTCCAGCGCGCCATTCAAAATCTTAGGGATGGACTCCATCTGGGAAATATCACAGATAACCTCCGTAAAGGAGCCTCCAAACTCCTCAATCCTTGCCTGTGTATCCGCACAGGAACGCCTGGCAACGCCTACAACCTGAGCTCCCGCCTGAGCCAACGCTACGCTCATTCCCTGCCCAAGCCCTGTATTGGCTCCGGTTACAACCGCGACCTTACCATCCAGTTTAAATAAATCCAGTATCATGTGAAATACCCTCCTTTTTGGGAATTATACTATAACTACCCAATATTTACAGTATACCACCACTCACCCATACTTTGCAATCAAATCCTTTGCAAGATACTTTACTACATTCTTTGCGTAAATTTCTCTGCCATACTCTGTAAAATGTGTTCCATCGCCCAGCATCAGTGTGCAGTTGGACATGTCAATATGGACATCCTCATAAATGTCAATAAAAATCACATCATCATATTCCCCGGCGATCTGACGCAGCACCTCCACATACTCCGGGCCTGTGCCTCCCCCATAGTCCAGGGTATCACTGTCATCCACTACCTTTCCATAGGAATACAGCTGAGTAAAATTCTGCGCACAGAGCACAAAGGTTGCCTGAGGCGCATATTCCTTCCATGCCGTCAGCGCTGTCCGGATAGCACCGGCATAGGTGTCCGGGTCATAAAGATCATCTCCCTGGCAGGCAATTCCCGCAAAATAATCGTTCAATCCATAGGAAAAGAAAATATAATCCATCTCCTGCCAGTCAGTCTCCAGGTAGCTCTGATCCAGGCTGCTGTCTTCATAAGGAGCCTCCCCGAAAACCACCTGATCGGTAATCACCATCAGAGACTGGTCAACCCTTCCATCGCTTGGCATCCGGTTATAGGCTGCCTGCGTTCCGCCGATAGCGCAATTAATAATTTCCACTCCCAGTTCCTGCTCCACCACAGCCGCAATGCCGGTTTCATCTTTTACATTCCCCCAGATGCTGTCCCCCAGGATACCAATTTTAATGCCCTTCGCATACTCCGCGCCTTTACTTTTCAGATGCTGATAATACAGATTCCTGATCGGCACACTGGCCTCATAAACAAGCCCAACCAGAATCAGTGCTGTCAGCAGAGCCGGAATCAGCTTTTTCAAAATAGACTTCATGATTCTCTGCCTTCCGTTTCCGGCAGCTTCGCCGCCTTTGCGGCTGCAATTTTCTTTACTATCTTCGTCATTTTGTTACCTCATCCAGTAGCTTGCGCCCGTTACCAGGTTGATAAAAAAATACAGGCCACAGTACAGATGCCAGGCATAGACCGCGGAAAGCGAAAGCTTCACAATCCCCCGGGTATGTCCTGTTCCCATCTGCAGCCATTTCACCGCACAAAGGACAAAAAGCACAAAAATACAGAAACTGTATCCCCAAAGGAAGTTTCCGTCTACCGACCTGGAGCCGCTCTCCACCAGGCAGACTGCCTCCAGGAAGCCCAGTATGCTCATCAGCAGGATAAAAACACTGGTTTTCTCCCTGACCATCTCCCGAAGCTTTATTATAACCACAAGAGCACAGAACAGCACGGAGCACATCGCCGCTCCTTTTACAATGGAAGCATGCAGGGAAAAGGTATACCAGGGCTGAAAAGTGATGCCATTCCCCGTATCCTCCCCAAACAGCACGCTGTTCTGCCATAAAATCACCAGTCCACTGGGAAGAAGAGCGGAGCCGAAGGCAAGCACCCTCTTCCAGGGTGTTCTGCGAATCACATCCGCCAGCAGAAACACCCCCACAATCGGAGAATACACCACCAAAAAGCTGGGCTTAATCCCCGTGCACACTACATTCAGCAGAGCAAAAGTAATCCACTCCCGGACGGATATTCCCTGGCGATAGGTTTCCTCCAGCCTGAAATAATACAAAAGCGTGATCAGCGCCATCAGGCGCATACAAAGATAAGTAGAGTTATGCCATATATTCCCGGACTGGTAGCTGACATACCTGAATTCCCCCACAAAGGAAAGATATGCCGGCATCACAAAATTCAGGCTCAGGGAAAGCAGCAGCGTGGCGCCGTCCGCGGTTCTTTTCCACAGTCGGCACACCAAAGCTTCTGTTGCGTACACTGTGGCTGCAGTTACCACTGCCAGAAAGACAGCGATGCCAATCGTATTTCCCGCGCAAAGCCAGTACAGGAGCTGATACACATAAGCTGTGAAGCTATAGTACCAGCCGTCCTCAATAACCATACTGATATGAAGCGGCAGATCCGACTGATAAGGAATATTGGCCAGACTCTCGTCCAAAACCGCAACAGACTGCTGATAGTACAGCCAGACACAGGCTGCGAAATACAGGCCCGTCAGGATATGGGCAAACCACCTCAGTTTTTTTTGATCTAATTTCATACTTTTTCCGTAGTTCAGAGCTTTGTCAGTACATTGATATGCTTTCTCAGCAGGCGGTAATACCGGATACCAGTTTCATCCCCGAAAGCTTTCATAATCCCGATATTCAGCCCCTGCAGGCTGCCGTCATAGGATTCCCGGTATACCTGATATAAAAGATCTGTATCCTGTATCTCATAATCGCAGATATCCAGCAGCAGACGGATATATTTCCGGACCCTTTCCTCTCTGTCCTGCTCAAAACGGCTCCAGATCTGGGTATGAAGCTCCGGATGTGTCTTCACCGCCGCATAAATCTCATCTCCGTCCTTCTGCTCAAAAATGCAGGTCAGCGCATTGTGAAACAACGCCATATTTTTGCGTGGAATCAATGTGCAGAGATTTTGCAGGCAGTACATGGTATCGATGACCCTGCTGCCGTCAGCCACAGTTGCTGTTCCCGGGATCACCAGCGGCGTTTCCATCGGTTCAAAATCATCATGCCTTTCGCCGTTCTCATCGTCTGCCGCGTCCTCCACAGGTTCAGGCGCGTCCATATCGTCCTGATGAACAGCGATTTCCCCGTTGGTCACAGCTTCTTCCTGTTCCGGTTCTTCCACCTTCCACTCCGATGCAATGACCTCTCGTTCCGGTTCTGTCGAATTCTGCTCTAAATCAGTGGCTATTCGTTCCAGTTCGATCATCTCCATCTCTGATACATAGGTCTCGCGTTTCGTTCCGGAACCCTCATGCTCTGCCTCAGACGCCGCCTGTTTCGACATGGACATTTCACGCTTTGAAACAGGCATTTCCTGTTTCCGCGTACTCATTTTCTCATCTGACACCGCTTCCTGTTTTAGAACAGTGCTTCTCCCGTAACCTCCTTTTGAATCCCGCGCTTTCCCGGCTGCTGTTTCCTGCTTCAGTGTTTCCTGACCCACAGCAGAACGAACCGGTTCTTTTCGATTTCCGCTTTCTGTCTTTCTGGCTTTTTTGGCCTCCAGATCTACCACTTTCCTGTTGTCAGGCTGCTGTTTTTTGTCTTCCAGCCTGGGCTGCTGCCTTTTGTGATCTTTTTTGTTTTCAATTCCGGGGCGGTTTCTGTTATTATTATAGTAATTCTGCTTTCCCGCCGGTTTCTTTTTGGGCTTCTCCTCCGGTTTATTGGGGTCCGGTATCTGCAGCGATACACAATAGCTGCTCTTCTCCCTGCGAATATTATAACCCTTCTGCTTCCAATAGCTTACCACCGCATCGAACCCGTTATCATTGGATACAAGTATGTATTCACATTTGGGCTCTTTGGAAATCACCGCTCCAAGCTGCGTGACCATCTGAAAATCCAGTCCGTTATTTCCTTCCTTGCAGCGAATTCCCTTAATTCTCTTTGCGCCTATATTGATCAGTTCCACCGCTCTCGCGCAGCTGATATGGGCGCTGTTATCCGTATAAAACAGGAAGATAATATCCTCCGGTTTCAGGATATTTAATATATTGACCCATACCTCATTGACATTTTCACTGTCAATAAAGTATCGGCAGCCGTTCTTTCTTCCAAACATGCTCACCTCTGTCGTGCTTTTCTCCCAGGCAACTTTTCTTATTCAATCAAAATAAAATGGCGCTGCGGCCCTCTGTTCTCCTCCCGCCTGGGCATCATAATTTTCAGTATATTGTTCCTGTAAGCTGCTCTGATATATTCCTCAGCTACACCCCTCCCGATGTAAAACGCCCTGCGTAAAGGCTCATTCATATCCTGCCTCTGCGCAGTAACAATCAGGTAACCGTCATTGGTGCAGGCAGAAATCTCCTCCCGTTGAAAACCGGGCATTTCTACTTCCAGGACAAGCAAATCGTCTCTTTCCCGTAAATCCCCTTTTACTTCTTTTAAATCCATCATTCCCCCAGGCTGCGTCTTTTTCATGCTGTGCCGGTCACAGGCAGCGTAAGCAGCCTTCGTTGCGCGCCCGTGTGTATTTCGTTTACAATAAACGGGCATCGTTACTATAGATCAGTATTCCCGGGAAAAGAGGCTTTTATACGCTCTGCTTACGTATTTCTTAAATCCTGTAAAAATTCTCAGGTCTCCAGGCCATCCGCTTATGGGCTTTTAAAAGAAAAGACCAATAAACATAAGTCTATTGGTCTTTTGCTCTGCAAACTCCTGTGCCAAAACACATCGCACAGCCTGCGACCCAGCCGGGCCTAGTCAGCTACATATGGCATCAATGCAACGTGACGTGCGCGCTTAATCGCTGTCGTCAGGCGTCTCTGATGCTTTGCGCAATTGCCGGTGATTCTTCTGGGAAGAATTTTACCCCTCTCAGATACGTATCTCTTCAGCTTGTTGGTATCCTTGTAATCGATCACATTATCCTTGCCGCAAAATACGCAAACCTTTTTTCTTCTGCGGATTCCGCCTTTTCTCTTCAGCGGAGCATCGGTCTTATCTGTCTTATTATAAGCCATTATCATTGCCTCCCTGTCATTGTCAAATCATACCGTGATACCGGGACTTTCCCGCGATATCAGGCAAAAGGTAACTCCTCGTCGATCCCGTCCGGAATGTTCATGAAGCCGTCATTTAACGGGCTGGAGCCGGTATTACCGTTAGATGCGCCATAGCCGCCATTATTATTGAAGCCGCTATTATTGAACCCGCCGTTATTATAACCGCTGTCATACCCTCCGTTGCCGCCGCCCGAAGCATTCTTGCTCTCTGCAAACTCTAGCTCATCCACCATCACGCGTACACTGTAAACCTGCTGTCCGTCCCTGTTGGTATAATTGTCATTCTGGATTCTGCCGGTCACCAACATCTTGGTGCCCTTGTGCAGATACTTCTCCACGAACTCCGCCTGCCGGCCAAATGCAGTGCAGTTGAAGAAATCTGCCTCCGGTTCTCCCTCGCGTTTAAATCTTCTGTCCACAGCTATGGAAAAACGAGCAACCGCCGTCTGACTTGCGCCCTGGGAATAACGAACCTCCGGGTCTCTGGTGAGACGTCCCATAAGAATTACTTTGTTCATACAAAAATCTCTCTTTCTATTAAGCTTCCTGCTTAACGATCAGGTATCTGATCACGTGATCCATGATGCGGACACGGCTCTCGATCTCAGCAGGAGCAGTGGTCTCAGCATCAAAACGAATGAAAGAGTAATAGCCTTCTCTGGACTTATCGATCTCGTAGGCAAGTCTTCTCTTGCCCCAGTCGTCAATCTCAGTGATAACGCCACCGAATCTCTCGATCAGAGCCTTTACCTTCTCAATGGTATTGGTTCTCTCTTCATCTTCGATCTTTGCACTGACAACAACACACAATTCATACTTTGTCATCGCTTTTACCTCCTTTTGGTCTCTGGCCCTTGCCTGCCGGCAAGAGCAAGGAAATGATTTTACATCACGATAAGTTATCGTAAAACAAAAAATCAGGGATTTCAAGGCTTTTATCTCAAAACTGCATGATTTTTATGAAATTCCAGACTGTATGGAACGAATACTTTTCTCCACGCTGCTTCTGGGCTGCATGATCATACGTCCGCAGCCTGTGCATTTAAGTTTAATATCCGCGCCTGTTCTGAGCACCTCCCACTCAAAGCTGCCGCAGGGATGCTTTTTTTTCAGTTTTAAAATATCACCCACCTGAATATTCATACTGTATTTGTCCCTTCTGCCGCCTTTTTCATTTTGGTCAGCACCCAGACATCCGTCTGTGTCAGCGGACATGTCCGTTTACTGACGAAGCTCGATCTGAGAGAACACCTGTCCGATAGGCTCGCGGATAATCAGATCCGCTGCGCTGTCCCTGGGCGTCGCCGATTTGTTGATCAGCACCAGCTTATTGCCCTGGTAATAATCAATCAGCCCCGCCGCAGGATACACATTCAGGGAGGTCCCGCCTATCATCAGCACGTCCGCCTTACGGATATACTGGACCGACTTACGAATAGTTGCGTCATCCAATCCCTCCTCATAGAGCACCACATCCGGCTTAACCCGTCCTTTACATATCCGGCAGGTAGGAATTCCTTCGCTCTCCATAATAAAATTGACATCATAAAATTTGTGACAGCGCTCACAGTAATTGCGCAGCACACTGCCATGCAGTTCCAGCACCACCTTGCTGCCTGCCTTCTGGTGCAGGCCGTCAATGTTCTGAGTGACCACCGCCTTCACCTTCCCCATGGCCTCCCATTCCGCCAGTCTCTTATGAGCTGCGTTGGGCTCCACGTCCGGGAAAAGCATCTTATTCCTGTAAAAGCGGAAAAATTCCTGTGGATAATGCTCGTAAAAAGTATGGCTTAAGATGGTCTCCGGAGGATAGTCGTACTGCTGATTGTACAGCCCGTCCACGGAGCGGAAATCCGGAATGCCGCTCTCGGTGGATACTCCCGCGCCGCCAAAGAATACAATGTTGTCGCTTTCCTGAAGCCAGGTCTGCAAAGTTGCAATGTTTTCGTTCATAAGATTTCCCTCCCGCTTTTATTCGTCAACTTCCATTTTTGCCCTCTTCCGAAATCAGGCATTTGCCTACTGCTCCTGTCCTCTCAGAAGCTCCTGCCATACCTTCAGCACCCCCATCTGCTCATAGGAAGGAATCATGCCATCCGCTGCCGCCTTCAAATCCGGATGAGCACTTTCCACCGCGTAAGCCGTTCCCGATGCCCGCAGCATTTCCATATCATTGGGATTATCTCCGGTAGCCAGAACTTCCTCTTTCTGAATTCCCATACGATCCATGATGATCTGCAGCGCCGCTCCCTTATTGACGCCCGGCATGGCGCAGTCAATCCACCACTCCCCGGCCACAGAGCAATGCATTCGCCCCTCCCACTTGGGGAGAAACTCCTTCGCAGCGTACTCCTGAATATCCGTCTTCCTGTATAAAGTAAACTTCGTTACCGGCTCATCCGGAAGCTTCTCCCAGCCATGCAGACTTTCAATGGAATAATGATAATTATCCACCATCAGCCTAAACATTTCCGAGTTTTCATCCGGTGCATAGGCACACTGGGGTGCGCAGAGAATACCATCACACTCCGGAATCTTTCTCACATCCGCCCAGGCCTCCCTCACCCATTCCTTCGGGATCTCCTTAAACGCCTCCACCGGGCCGTCCATCTTCAGCGTAGCTCCTCCGTCCCCGATAAACCAGACCAGATCCTCCACCTCATGAAACAGCCGCCGGACTGACGGATATTGCCGGCCGCTGGCGATCACTACATATATGCCTTTTTGCCGCAGCTTTCTGATCACATCAAAATATGCCGGATACATTTGCGGTGAGCTCTCCTTCACCATTGTTCCGTCTACATCGGAGATGACAAGCTTTATCATTGAAGTAGTACCTCTCTCCTTCGCAATCACCCCTGTAATTGCTTTTATTTACGCAAGCATAGCATGAATTGGGTTCCCACACAAGGGAGATTTTGTACAATTATCTCATTTTGGCCAGCGCTTCCTCCTGCACCTCAATGACACGATCGCACCATGCGTCAAACTCTGGATCAGGGATCTGGTATTCCGGATGCGACAGAATATACTCAAGTGAGCGGCGCACGCCCTGATCAAATCGAACAACCGCTTTAAAATCCGGCACCAGCCGCTTCAGCTTTGTGTTATCAAAAAATACCGTATTGGACTTATCTCCCCAAAGGTTTCCTCTCAGATCCCATTCTTTGGGCGAACAGGAAGCCAGAAATTCAGAGGCCACATAATAAGGCTTTAATTCCACACCAAGGGCATCCGCTATCACCTGATAAATCTGATTCCAGGTCAGCACCTCATCACTGGTGATCTGCACCGCTTCCCCGATCGCGTGAGCATTTCCCATCAATCCGATAAAACCCTTCGCGAAATCATCATTCCAGGTCAGCGTCCAAAGGGACGACCCATCCCCTGGAATAATCACCGCCTTTTCCTCGATCATTCTCTTAACCACCTGCCAGGAACCCTTCGGGCCATGAACGCAGACCGGGACTTTTTCCTCATTGTAAGTGTGGCTGGGTCTTACAATCGTAACCGGAAAGCCTTCTTCCCTGTAATAGCGCATCATAAGCTCCTCTCCGCTGATCTTGTTGCGGGAATACTGCCAGTATGGATTGGCAAGCGGTGTGCCCTCGTTGATGCGAAAATCAGAAGCCGGTTTCTGATAGGCGGACGCAGAACTGATATAGATGAACTGTTTCGTCCTTTTGGCAAATAATCTATGGTCACGCTCCAGCTGCTGGGGGACAAAGGCGATAAAATCCGCCACCACATCGAAGGTCTGATCTCCCAGCATCTGGGTCACCTTTTCCTCTTCGTAATTGATATCTGCACAGAGCAGATGCGCCCCTTTCGGAATACCCTCCAGTCGCTTCCCACGGTTAATCATCCACAGTTCATGGCCTTCCTCAAGCAGTCTCCTTGAAATGGCCTTGCTGATGACGCCGGTTCCTCCGATCAGTAATACTTTCATAATGCAGCTTCTCCTTTCTCATGCGTTTGTTTACCGTTCGCTTTGAATTGTCCGAAATCCTGATATCCTCAATTATACAGACAAATGGAAGGCCGCGCAAGCTTCTTCTGAAAGCAAAAAAGGAACCCTCTTTCAAGGATTCCTCCAAGGCGCAGACCGGATTTGAACCGGTGCATACTGGTGTTGCAGACCATTGCCTTACCTCTTGGCTACTGCGCCATATTTCGTCTCCGTCACCAGAGACGAAAGTTATGTTAGCATATTTTACAGTTGTTTGCAAGAACTTTTTCATTTTCCCTGAGAATAAATTTTGGTGTTAGTCAGTAATTGGGTCGTTAAGCCTTTAAGTCCGTTTTT
>JAJPYH010000251.1 GCA_021205045.1 Lachnospiraceae bacterium
AGTCGGGGCTAATGTTAAAGATTTTTCGGGACATTTTCAAAAATGCTTGACAGAGAATTTTTCTCAGGGAGAATTGTTTGAATTTGGAGACTGTGATATAATGCCATCGTTTGATGAGGATCAAAGCTTTTATATTTCTTATAAATCAGGAGGAGAAAGACGTGAAATACGAAAACAATACAATATCCGATCTGCAGATCGCCTATATCGGCGGCGGCTCCAGAGGTTGGGCCTGGACCTTTATGACGGATCTGGCCATGGACGATTCCCTGGGCGGCACCATCCGCCTCTACGATATCGACGAGCAGGCGGCGCGAAATAACCAGATCATCGGCAATCACCTGTCTGCCCGGCCGGACAGCAGGGGAAAATGGCTGTATACTGTATGCGGAACCCTGAAGGAGGCTCTGACAGGGGCGGATTTTGTGGTGATTTCCATTCTGCCGGGAACCTTTGATGAGATGCAGTCGGATGTTCACCTGCCGGAGCGGCTGGGAATTTATCAGTCCGTGGGGGATACGGCGGGCCCCGGCGGCATCATCCGCGCTCTGCGCACCCTGCCCATGTTCGTGGAGTTTGCCAATGCCATCCGGGAATACGCGCCGGAGGCCTGGGTCATCAATTATACCAATCCCATGTCCCTGTGTGTGAAGACGCTGTATCATGTTTTCCCGGAAATAAAGGCTTTCGGCTGCTGCCATGAGGTGTTCGGCACCCAGAAGGTCTTAAAGGGCATCTGCGAGGAGACCTTCGGCCTGGAAAATATTGACCGCAGGGATATTCATGTCAATGTGCTGGGCATCAACCACTTCACCTGGTTTGACCAGGCCTCCTACCGGGGAATTGACCTGTTTCCGGTGTACCGGGATTATATTGACCAGCACTATGAGGAGGGCTACGATGAGGTGGACTCCAACTGGGCCAACAATACCTTTGCCTGCGCCCATCGGGTGAAATTTGACCTGTTCAGGCGCTTCGGGCTGATCGCCGCAGCGGGAGACCGGCATCTGGCGGAGTTTATGCCCGGGGATGAGTATTTAAAGGATCCGGAGACGGTGAAGAGGTGGAAATTCGGCCTGACCACCGTGGACTGGAGAAAAGAGGATTTAAAGAAGCGTCTGGAGAGAAGCAAACGGCTTGCCGACTTTGAGGAGGAGATGGAGCTGAAGCCCACCGGCGAGGAGGGCATTCTCCTGATCAGGGCGCTGTGCGGACTGGACCGGGTGGTCAGCAATGTCAACATCCCCAACAGGGGACTGCAGATTCCCAATCTGCCCGCCTCCGCTGTGGTGGAGACCAATGCCGTATTCAGCAGGGATTCCATCAAGCCGCTGATCGCGGGGACTGTGCCGGAGCCGGTGAAGAATCTGCTCATGCCTCATATTGAAAATCATGAGTACACCCTGCAGGCGGCGCTGACCTGTGACAGGGAGCTTGTCTACAAAGCCTTTCTCAATGACCCGCTGGTGAAAGGCCGGACACTGGCCCTCCACCCTGGAGGAGTGCTTTGGCATTGACAGAAGGTATGAGTATCCCCTTTCTGAGGAGGACGCCAGGACCCTTGCTGATTATTTTATGGATGTGTTCGCTCCGGCCAGAAGCAGCAAAAATGAGCTGCGCAAATTCGAGGGCTATATTTTCACCGGGCCGGAATATCTGACCATGTTTTCCGGGGACGGGGAGGAGATCGAGACCATTCCCTTCCCGGTGCCCAGGGAGGACGATGGCCTGCTGTGGGGGGATTATGTGTGGAACCGGATTGAGCCCTGCAACCGGGTGGACCGGTTTCTGTCCGGGGTGGCTTATCTGGACGGCGTCCGGCCTTATCTGATTATCTGCCGGGGCTATTACACCCGGACTACTATCACGGCTTATGACTTTTTTGAGAGAAAGCACCGGGAGTATTTTAGGGTGGACAGCGGCTATGTGCCCATGAGCAATCCCTTTGCGGGGAGGGATATGGGAGAAGGCACCGACCCGGTGTACGGCTGTCTGACCGGACAGGGAGACCACAGCCTGTCCGCGGCGGATGTGGACGGGGACGGCTGCCAGGAGATTATTTACGGCGCGGCGGTCATCGATCACGATGGCAGCGTGCTTTATTCCAGCCGGGACCGGATGCCCGACGGTCAGGTCAGAAAGCTGGGACACGGGGATTCCATGCATGTGGCAAGGATTGACCCGGACAGACCCGGATTTGAAATCTTTAATGTGTTTGAGGGCGGGAGGGGCGTGCCCTACGGTTATGCCCTGCGGGACGCTCAGACCGGACAGGTGCTCTTTGGCGAGAGAGCAGACAGAGACCTGGGCAGATGTATGATCGGGGATATTGTGCCGGACGTCAGGGGCCTGCAGGTGTGGGCCGGGGGCGTCAGGGACTGTAAGGGAAATTTTCTGGATATGGAAGCCCCGGGCACCAACGCCAGCATCCGGTGGGCGGCGGATCTGTCCACCCAGATTGTGGGCGCTGCGGACTATCTGAACGGGGAGCGGACGGCGGTGATTGGTGATCTGACTCACGGAGTCATGCTGAAGGATGAGGAGACGGTGACCAACAACGGCACCAAGGGAAATCCCTGCCTGATTGCGGATATTTTCGGTGATTTCAGGGAGGAGATTCTGCTGCGCACCAGGGACAGCAGCGCGATCCGGATTTATGTCAATACGGAGATTACCGGTCATAAGCTTTTTACGCTGATGCATGACACCATGTACCGGTGCGGCGTGGCCTGGCAGAATAACTGCTACAACCAGCCCTGCTATCCCTCGTTTTATTATGCCGGGGATATGAATTTTGAGGATATACTGTGAATTACTTCCGACAGCCGGCGGAAAAGCTCTGTCTGTGCGGGTGACTGCAGCGGCTGTTTATGATTATGCCGCAGACGCCGGGAAAAGTTCTGCATGTGCGGATGACTGGTCTCCACGGTAAACGTCCAGTCAACCACGCCAGGAAAAAAGCTCTTCTTGTGCGGGTGACTGGCTGTCCGGAAGCTTTTGCATATCGGTATATTGGATCATTGTGACATATCGTTAGGATGAATCATTGTGACAGGAGGAGATACGATGCCGCCAGGAGGATTTGGAGGGCCGGGAGCCCGGGAGAGACAGATTGAGATGCTCAAGGAGCCGAAGCCGAAGTCGCTTCAGGAGGTTCCGGGGTACTTATACAGGGTGATTCACGGAACAGCCTACCGGCTGCTTTATATCGTGCGGCTGGTGTGGGAGGCCAGAAAGAGTCTGCTGGTGGTGATGGCTCTAATGGCGCTTTTCGACGGCGTCTCTCCTGTTATTTCAGCGTATATTTCCGCCAATCTGTTAAATCATGTGTCGGAGGTGCTGACCGGGGGCATGACCTCTCTGGAAGAGCTTGTGGCCTATCTGCTTCCGGCCATGATCCTGCAGTTCGGCTATATGTTTTTCGTGAGTCTGGTGTCCAACATCAGCAACATGGTCACCCGCATTTCCGGGGAGCTGGTCTCCAGGCATGTGAAAGTCAAGCTGATGAATAAGGCAAAGGAGATCGATGTGGCCTCCTTTGACATGCCGGAGTTTTACGAGAAATTTGAGAATGCCAACCGAGAGGCCGATTCCGGCCTGATCAATGTGATCAGCGCCACCTTTTCCATCGCCAGCACCCTGATTTCCACGGTCAGCTTTATCGTGATTCTGGGGGCGGTGGCCTGGTTTGCGCCGCTGATTGTCATTGTGCTGTCCCTTCCCAGCGCCGTGATTACCTTTATCTACCGCAAAAAAAATTATCAGTACATGCGGTGCCGTTCCAAAGAGCGGCGGCAGATGTCCTATTATTCGGACATGCTGATGAATAAGGATATGATCAAGGAGCTGAGGCTGTTCAACCTGTCCGACATGTTTATTGTCAATTATAATAAGGTTTTTGCCAGATATTTCACTGGGATCAGGAATCTGATTGTGAAGGAAGGAACCTGGAGCATTCTGACCACCCTTCTGACCACTGCCGTCAACTGCGGCCTGTTTTTCTTTATCGCTTATACGGTGGCTGCGGGGCAGGGCAAAATCGGCGATTATTCCCTCTATACAGGGGCGCTGACATCTATCGCCACCTGCATCACCACCCTGGTGAGCAAGACCTCCACCATCTACGAGGGCACTCTTTTCATTGAAAATATGATTGTGTTCATGAATGAGGAGAAGCATATTGTACCCTGCCTGTCCAAAGCTGCGCAGGTGAAGCGTCACTGCGGCCATACCATTGAGTTTCAGAATGTGTCCTTCCATTATCCGGGCACGGAGCGGAAGGTGATCCGGAATGTGAGCTTTCGGGTGGATCCCGGCGACACGGTGGTGCTGGTGGGCTTAAACGGTGCGGGAAAGACCACCCTTTTAAAGCTTCTGATGCGGCTGTATGACCCCACGGAGGGGAGGATTCTGCTGGACGGGCGGGACATCAGGGAGTACGATGTGGAGCAGCTCTATGCCATGTATGGGGCGATTTTCCAGGATTTCGGAAAGTACGCTTTCACCGTGACGGAAAATATTTCCTTCGGTCAGATTGAGAAGCCGGTGCGGGAGGAAGAAATCCATGCCGCCGCTGAAGCCAGCGCGGCGGATGGGTTTATCCGGGCGCTGCCGAAGGAATATGACACCCCTCTGATGCGGTATTTTGAGCCGGATGGCATTGAGCCGTCCATCGGCCAGTGGCAGAAGCTGGCCATCGCCAGGGCCTTTTACTCGGATTCTGATGTGTTGATCCTGGATGAGCCCACGGCTTCCCTGGACGCCATTGCCGAGCAGGAGATTTTCAATGAGTTTGACAGGCTGCGGGGCGACAAAACTACCTTTTTGTGTCCCACCGGCTTTCCAGCGCCACGGTGGCCACAAAGATTCTGGTGTTGTCCGGCGGGGAGCTTGTGGAAAGCGGAACGCACCGGGAGCTGATGGCTGCGGGCGGGATTTACTGCACGATGTTCTCCACCCAGGCAAACCGGTATCTGGCGGAAGGGCAGCGCTCTGGAGAGGAGGCGATGCCCGGGCCGGAATTTGGCGGCGTCAGACCCGGACCGGGGATGAGGCCTGAGGGGAAGAGACCTTTGCCGGATTGAAATTTTTGCTGTCAAGCATTTTTGAAAATGTCCCGAAAAATCTTTAACATTAGCCCCGA
>JAJPYH010000181.1 GCA_021205045.1 Lachnospiraceae bacterium
GAGGGGGAAGTCTGCGCTTTTTGGCTAAGTTATAGTAATTGTTTCATAGTAAACTGTTAATATATGGTGATATGCCGCAGGATTCCATTCTGATGGAAATGAGCGGTATTTTTGCTGACTTTGAGGCGGGCACTGTGCCGGATGATGAGCTGGTGACCAGGATTCACCGCCAGATCAAACGAATCCTGGAGGTAGCCACGGATTATGGTTTCGATACGAATCTGTGGCAGAATTACCTGACCTTTCTGCTGATCACCAATGAGAACCCCTTCAGCATCACCTGCGAGAAGGTGGGTGCCAGCGTGGGCAGCGTGAATTATTTTGCGAAAGGGGATTTCAGGGCCTTCAAGGAGCTCTTTGATTATGATTTTGGGGTCATTGAGGAGAAGCTGCATATTGACTGCTTTTCCCGGATCACCCATTATCAGGCTATCAGCAAAAAAGAGCTGATGTACAACAAGAATGTCAGCGAAAAGGTGCAGGCGCTGAGCGCGGCTCTTGCCGATGCGAAGGATGAGGAAGAGTTTTTTGACTGCGTTACCGGCTTTTATAAGGCCTACGGGGTGGGAATGTTTGGCCTGAATAAGGCTTTCCGCATCCAGTCCGGCGATCATGACGGAGATGTCACCTTCCTTCCCATCAATAATATGGATAAGGTGATGCTGGACGACCTGATCGGTTACGAGCTGCAAAAAAAGAAGCTTGTGGACAACACCCGCGCCTTTGTGGAGGGCAGAAAGTGCAACAACGTGCTGCTCTTTGGCGACAGCGGCACCGGCAAATCCACCAGCATCAAGGCCATTGTCAACCAGTTTTATCCCGACGGCCTTCGCATGATCGAGATTTACAAGCACCAGTTCAAAGATCTCTCCGGCGTCATTGCCCGGATCAAAAACCGCAATTATAAATTTATCATTTACATGGATGATCTCTCCTTCGAGGAATTCGAGGTGGAGTATAAGTTCCTCAAGGCGGTTATTGAGGGCGGCGTGGAGACCAAACCGGACAACATCCTGATCTACGCCACGTCCAACCGCCGTCACCTGATCAAGGAGGTCTGGTCTGACCGGGACGATATGGAAACCGGAGGCGGACTGCATCGCTCCGATACCATGGAGGAAAAGCTGTCCCTGGTGCACCGCTTCGGCGTCACCATCAATTACTCCAAGCCTACGCCCAAGGAATTCAAAGAAATTGTGCTGGGCCTGGCCCACCGTGCCGGAATTACAATGTCCGATGAAGAATTGCTGGCCGAAGCCAATAAGTGGGAGTTATCCCATGGGGGAATCTCCGGAAGAACGGCGCAGCAGTTCATCAATTATGTGCAGAGCATTCATGAATGATCTGAAACATACCGTAAAGTCCGCCGGAAATGCACAGCCGGTACTGTTTGTAAGGACTCTGCCATGCTCAATAAAGAATGATTATAACCATTATAAATAAATTGAAAGGATAACCCAAACTATGAAAATCTACATCTGCTTCCCCGAAGGAAAAGCGAAAGCTCTCACCATGAGCTATGACGACGGCAAGCTTGCCGACAAAAAACTGATCAGTATCTTCAACAAATACGGCATCAGAGGAACCTTCAACTTAAACACCGGCCTGATGGACCAGCCTGAGCGTGTTCCCAGAGAAGAAATCAAAGCCCTCTACCAGGGCCATGAGATCGCCACTCATACCTGCACCCATCCCACCATCGCCCGCTGCCCCTCCACTGAGATTTACAGAGAGATTGTGGAAGACAGAAAAGGCCTGGAGGCCATCACGGGTTATCCGGTGAGAGGTCACGCCTATCCCAACGGCTCCGTCAACGAACAGGTTATGCGCATCTTTTCGGACTGCGGCATTGTCTATGGGCGTACAGTGGAGGAAACCGGCGGCTTTGACCTGCCCACGGACTGGATGTACTGGAAGGCAACCTGCCACCATAACCGAAACCTCCTGGAGCTGGGGGAAAAATTCCTGAATTTCAAGAAGATCCAGTATTTAAAGTGTATGTATGTGTGGGGACATTCCTATGAATTCGACAACCAGAATAACTGGGAGCTGATGGAGGAATTCTGCAAAATGATGGGCGGACAGCCGGACATCTGGTATGCCACCAACATTGAGATTCATGATTATATGGAGGCTTCGAAGCTGTTGCAGTTCGCGGCGGACGAAAGCTTTGTATACAATCCGACGGTTATGGATATGTGGCTTTCTGTGGATGGACAGATTGTAAAGGTCGCAGGGGGAGAGAACAGGAAATTATGTTAGACATTTTAATTGCTATTTTATTTGGGCTGGTGGAGGGTATCACCGAGTGGCTGCCTATCAGCTCCACCGGACACATGATTTTACTGGAGGAATTTATCAGCTTCGAAAATGTCAGCGAGGATTTCTTCAGCATGTTCGACGTGGTTGTTCAGCTGGGCGCCATACTGGCTGTGGTGGTCTTATTCTGGAGCCGCTTATTTCCCTTCAAAAAGGTCAGTGACAAAAAGCATCCTTCAGGACACATCACCATCGACATGGATATCATCCGGATGTGGATCAAGGTGCTGATCGGTTGCATTCCGGCGGCTGTTGTGGGCATTTTGCTGGATGACTTTGTGGATGAGCATTTTTATAACGGGGTTGTGGTTTCCCTGGCGCTGATTATTTTCGGCGTGGCTTTCATTTTGATTGAGAACTGGAATAAGGGCAGAACCCCGGCTGTCAATTCCATTGAGGAGATGAATATTAAGACCATCCTGATCATTGGCTGTTTTCAACTGCTGGCGGCCATTTTCCCGGGGACCAGCCGCAGCGGCGCTACCATTGTGGGAGCTCTGCTGATTGGTGTCAGCCGCACTACAGCGGCGGAATTCACCTTCTTTATGGCGGTGCCGGTGATGGCGGGAGCAAGCCTTTTAAAGCTTCTGAAATTCGGCCTCAGCTTTACCGCTCTGGAGGCGGCGGTGCTGCTGATCGGTATGGCAGTGGCCTTTGTGACGTCGCTCATTGTGATTCGCTTCCTGTTGGATTATATCAGGAAGCATGACTTCAAGGTGTTTGGCTATTACCGTATTATTCTGGGCGTGATTGTATTGCTTTATTTTGCCATTGCGGGGTAAGAACATGGTTCAGATTTTTTGTGGCGCGGTGCTCATTTTATTTATATGCAATCTGACAGGGCAGCTGTGGGTGAATCGCTGGGAGGCTTACCGGGATTCTCTGTGGATGGCCACGCTTATGGGGTTAGTGACACTGTTCGCTGCTTTTCAGGTGGTGGCGGTACCGGCAATTTTCATGAAAGCGAAGCTGCATGTGCTGGTGATTTACATGGCGGCAGTCATGATCGTGCTGAGCGTCCTGTCCCTGATTCAGATTGTCAGAAGCAGGGGTGCCTACTATGTACATCAGTTGGAGAAGCTGAGAAGGGCTCTGAAGGACAAAGGCAATGTCTGGCTTTTGCTGGCGGCAGTTCTGATTTTATATCAGACCTGGTATGCCACGTCTCATGACGCGCTCAACGGAGATGATACCCGGTATGTGTGCGCGATTGTGGACGCGGTGGAAACGGATGAGATGCTGATGTATCATCCCGCCACCGGAGAATATCTGGGGGAAATTGTGTCGGAATTCAAAAAGGACGCCATGGCGCCTGTCCTGATGTTCTGGGCGATGTGGGCTAAGCTGCTGGGCGTTCACGGAGGAGCCTTTGCGCATACCCTTGTGCCTCTGTTCATGGTGCCTCTGGCTTATGGCGCCGCGTTTTTGCTGGGTTATAAGCTCTGTGGGAAGGACAACCGATGGACAGGAATGTTTCTCTGCGTGTATTGCCTGTTTAACCTGGTCAACCATACGCTTCCCATCGAGGGAATCGGCAAAACCATCTATTATATGCGCTGGGGAAAAAGCATTTTATACTGTCTGCTGATTCCTTTTGTGATTCTGCTGCTGATGGAAGTGATGGACGCCAAAAAAGCCGGACAGACTTATGTAAGACTGGGCGTCACGCTGCTTGGAGGCTGTATGGCCTCCACCATGTCGTGTATTTTTCTGCCATTCCTTACGGGCGTATGGGCGGTATGGGACGGCATCAGGGCAAAATCCTTCCGGCGGTTTCTGATTCCGATTTTATTGTGCATCCCCGCGTTATGCTATGGCCTGTTTTATTATTCTTTATAGCGGGAGGAATACGACATGTTATCAGAAGCATTTATTATATTACGGCAAAACACCCTGGGACAGACCGGAAGCGGCCTGTTTTACCTGTCGCTGTTTCTCCTGCTTATGGTTTTTGCAAAAAGGGAGGAGCGGTATAAGTTCGTCTATCCTGTATATATGACATTCTTCGCCTTTGTATGGTATCCCGTCTATGCTTATGTGATCAATCCGGTGTTTACGCAGTTTGGACACAGAATGGTCAACGCCATTCCCATTGCCGTGATTATCGCGCTTGTGGTCAGCTATTGCTGCAGCAGGCTGCACGGAAAAGAGGTATTGCTGGCCGTGGCCGGAGTTTTACTTTTGATGTATTTTAATTCCGATTATGATTATGAAGACTATCTGAAAGATTTTTATGAGGTGGAGAATATTTACGGACTGCCTCAGGATGTGGTGGATGTGTGCGATTTGCTGCTCTCCGAGGATGAAGATCCCTTCATTATAGCTACAGACGGAGATTGGGTTTATTTCAGGCAGTATTCCAGTAAAATAAAGCTGCTTTACGGCAACAATCTGAATGGAACGATGGATGAAGCGACACCAATCCCGGCGGATTATAAGGACCTGGCCGCCACGCTGGAGAGTACGGAATTTATCAATTTAGATTATGTGGGTGAGAAAGCAAATCAGTATGATGTGGAATATATTGTCATCAATGTCACTACGCATGTGGAACCATACATGGCGGAAGGAATATATTACTCGCTGTACGCTACAATCGGCGATTATCAGATTTATAAAAGCAACAGCCTCTGATCAGGGGGCTGTTTTTTTGTGAATAGTATTTTCTCATCGTTTGTTCATAGATTTTTCAGAAATTAAATGTGTCAAGCATTTTTGAAAATGTCCCGAA
>JAJPYH010000092.1:0-3070 GCA_021205045.1 Lachnospiraceae bacterium
TTTCCTTATTAAGTTTAAGTTTATATGTCAGCTTATGGAACGACGTCTGCTTTGTGATCGCATCCCATAAATCCTGATCAAACTCATCGAACAGCCGCAGCTGCAAAATATGTGGCGTCGCATTATCTCTGGGAACAACTCTTTTCCATTCTTCCGGATAATACTCCAGCACAATGCTCATAAAATCGTGCAACAGGAAATAGTCAGCCAGACTTTCATGCCTTTTCCAATATTCATACAGAAGGAAACGAGTCGCCATCAGTATCTTGTTGTTTGTCTTTGCGCTGATCAGCCAGCTGGAAATATAAGTGCTGTGTCCGTCTCTTCCCGGTTTCAGGCACTGATAAAAAAACAAGTCTGAATTGAAGTAATACTCAGGAATATTTTTATCACTGCATAAAACAGTTGCATCCAGCCACATACCTCCATAGCGTATCAACAGTTCCAACCGCAGTAGATCAGTCAGATGAGTAGTCGTAATCTTTCCGGCTTTCCATTTTTGGATAATATAATCTGGAAAATTCACAAATTCATGCATATTTTCTTCTGTAATAAGAGTAATGTTTTTGTCAGGCATATTCTGGCATATGGACTTGAAACATATTTGTACAATCTGAGGAGCACAATCCAGTCCATCCATCCAACAGAACCATACTCTGTCGCTCGTTATATGCTCTGAATTTTGATCATATGACTTATCAAACTCATTTAGTCTGGGGCCATATTTCTTTTTCAGCTTTTGTTTTGTTTTTAACTGAGTAGATAATCTTAATATCTCCAGAGCGGTCCTGCTCTTTCCCAAAAGAAGGAACTCTCCAACTGCTGTGATGAGAGCACCACTTTGTATATATTGCTTTATCAGCCCCATTCCGCCCTGCTTACGAAGTATTTCATTCAGACTGCCCATTGCTTCTCACCATAGCGTATTTTATAACGCTTAACATGTCTTTTGTTCATAAATCATAGTATGGATTTTCAATTCAACCCATGCTCTTTAAAATATGAAGAGTTCTTTTTACTCCTGCCTCTACATCATATTTCATCGACCAGCCAAGCTTTTTCAGTTTACTTCCATCAAGTCTGGCCTTTGTTGCCGTACTGTATCCTTTCTTTTCCACATCGTCAGGCAGTTCATAGACAACATTAGTACCAGCTTGATCTGCTATAATTGCTGCCAAATTTTTCAGCATGATGTCTCCGGGCTGATCAGCAATATTATAGGCTTCTCCTGAATTTCCACATAAAAGCACTGTCAAAAGCCCGGAAACAGCATCTGCTACATAAGTGTATGAATAATATTGTGTTCCCTCGCTTTTTAATACAATATTCTCCCCGGCTATTCCTTTGCGGATGAACTGTGAAATTGCCTTTGTGTCAGACATTAACATCGTCGGCCCATAGGAACGCGTAAATCTTGGAATCACAACTTCCAGCCCCTCTTGCCTGATATAAGCCTGGCATAATGCTTCTCCGCAGCGTTTGCTCTCCGGATATCCTGCTCTCATCGTATTGGAATCTATATATCCACAATACTTTTCATCAAAGAACTCAACATTTCCGCGATTTTCTCCATAAATTTCATTCGAAGATGCAAAAACAAAACGTTTTGCATTCTTCTCAGTTGAAAATCTGAGCAGATTATGTGTGCCAATAATATTTGTAGTCACAGCGCCAATCGGGTCTGTTGTATAAGCTAACGGGGGTGTGTTACTGGCAAGATGAAGCACATATCCTCCCTGTTCAAAGCCATCCACCTCAAGCGGTTGATTTATATCATGTGAGATAAACTGAAAATTATTATCATCTATGCAATATGCAAACCTTTTATGTGCCTTTTCCTCGTTTCTCCCCAGTGCAAAAACCCTACAGTTCATTCTGCTGTTATGATTTCTCTGCATAATAACATCGACAAGAAAGCTGCCAATTAAACCACCCGCACCGGAAATCAATATTGAACGGTTCTTCAGAAAATCCCAGGGTAATGATAATGATGCAACTGTTTGCACATCTTCCTGATACAACTCATTTTCAAACAATTCCATTATAGTTTCCCCATTATTTTAGCCAATTATCCGGATCCTGCTTAAGATATGCTTTGAACATTTCCAGGTCGTCCTTTGTTGTCAGCTTTATATTTTTGTCGGATCCAGCAGCAAAATACAGACGAACTCCCATTTCAACCATCATGGTATTTGCATAAGACGAGCCATAAATTCCTATCTTCTCATCAAATGCCTTGTGATATCCCTGATCAATTAAATCAAAGCGATACGCCTGTGGGGTTGCGACACACCTTAATGATTCCCTTGGAATATACTGTACAGTTGATACCTCATCATCCATAATGAAAATTTGCTCTTTATACGGAGTAGACGTTACAGCATTTCCATATTCCCGGCATTTATCAATCACATCTGTTAGTACAGTATCATCTACAAGAGGTCTTATACCATCATGTATAACAACAATATCTTCTGACAAACACTTATCTTCCAGAAAATAGATACCATTTCTAATGGATTCCTGCCCTGTATTTCCGCCCGAAATAACCCATTTAAGTTTGGAAATATTAAATTGTCTGGCATAAGCCCATAAAACTTCATGCCACCCATCAAGACAAACAACTTCAATTGCGTCTATCAACGGATGTTTTTGAAAGCTCTCCAGCGTATAAATGATAACCGGCTTATCATATACGTTAATAAACTGCTTTGGAATATCCTGCCCCATTCTATGGCCACTGCCGCCCGCAATAATTACAGCTATATTCATTCCATATTCAATCCTAATCCTATATTTCTCTGCACTTTAACAGATTCACATTATGCGCAACTCTTTCATTCTCTGGCGGGAGTTCCATATAATTTCCATAAAGAGCTGTTAATAACTGATGAGTTTTCGCAGGTATCTTCACCTGCATATTTTCAAACACACCCTCAACGGCCGTTCCAAAATACTCTGTCGGCACCACCTCACGCTCTCTGTATCTTCCCAGCATATTTCCGGCAAAAGAACTATTGTCAAAATCATTTTTTCTAAGTAATTCTTCTAAATGATCTAATGTTTTATC
>JAJPYH010000092.1:3080-4955 GCA_021205045.1 Lachnospiraceae bacterium
ATAACCCTTTCAATCAAAGGTCTCTCTCTATGTGAATCCACCTGAGTTTGTATATTTGCTATTTGCACCAGATAGCGATAAAAAAGAATATGCTTCACTCTAAGCCATCTACGTATCTTATTGTCAGGAAGACCGTCAAGTGGAAACACATCAATCCAGATATGTGCTCTTCTTGTTATTTCAGCCAGATCGATTTCAAGCTCCGATTCCAGATCTATGAACTGACTCATCGCAAAATGCCAGCTCTTGTCTGTAAATCTATTACATATACCATATCCTTCCGGCATGTCGGTTTCAAGCAATTTTTGAAAACGATCATAGTCTTTTCTCGGCATTCCTATATCGATATCATCATCCCAGGGAATAAACCCTTTATGACGAACAACTCCTATAAGTGCCCCGCCAGTAAAATAATAGCGCAAATGATATCTTTCATAATACTCAATCAGTTTTTTTAGCAGAGCTAAAGTGAGTTCCTGCATTTTTGGGGCGTCAACCATTAGCTTTCTCTCCCTGCGTCAACGATAAAAACACCTTCTCATACTCGTCAGCAATCAGCTGCCAACTGTAATATCTGCGAATTCTCTCATGTGCCTTCTGACCCAATATGGAGATATCCTCCCCATTCATCTGATCAGCCAGATCGATCAGATGAGACAGACTGCCATCCTCTTTACTCCAGTAAAGGGCTCCGTCCTCTCCGCACTCCCTGTTAAACCCAATGTCATACACAAGATTTAAGTTTGTACTGCCCAACGCCTCCAGCAGACTGGGGTTTGTCCCTCCCACCTCGTGTCCGTGGATGTATCCGAAAGCATTCTCCCGGATTTTTTTGATCAGTTCTTTGTCATATACTGAACCAACAATTTTGACCCTGGGATCTTTCCTGAATTGAAGCTTCCTGTCCAGTTCATTCAGGAATCCATCATCTTCCGTGGTGATGACAGCAAAATCTTTCTCTGTTTTGCTTTTCATAAATTCCCTGATCATGGTCTCAAAATTATTCTCCGGGACAAACCTTCCCACACTGATGTAGTATTGATGATCTCTTAAGCCGTTCTTTTGAAGCCAGCCAGTATATTTAGGATCCTGGTCAGAGAGCCGGGATGGGCTTGAATCAGAGCCATAAGCGATATAGGTTGTCCTTGGGTGAAATCTTCGATAAGTTTCCAGAATATACTCTTCTATGTGATGATTATCACAGATCACCAGGTCGCTGTGCTTTATCATGCCGCGCTCCGAGAGCGCCCAGTACCTTCTGATCCAGGCTTTATATTTCCGTCTCAGCGCCTCTCTCCCATCCGGATTATTCCAGTAAACTCCGCCCAGCTTGTGAAGCTTTCTGGCATAATGACCCATGGAAAAACCTATTCTGGTAGAAAGCACGTAGACAATGGGATGTCTGATATGATGCTTCTTTATATAATCACAGCAATATCTTAATGCCTTAATATCATAGAAAATCGCCTGTGCCGAACCGATCTCAGGCGATTTTATCTTAAAGCAATGAGCATTGTGGTATATATATTCCGTGTCCGAGAGCCTTTTGACTCCCGGCAAATCATTTTCATCTGTCGCCCCGGCACCATTTGCCTTGCAGGCGATGTGATACTGTATCATTTCCTTGTCCTGATGATACTCAGTCAGCCTGTCCAGAAATGTCTCATATCCACCGTATATAAAGCCTTTAGCACCAACAATAAAGACATGCTGGACATTTCTTTCCATAAAGTTACTCCTGTATAATCAAAGTATTGATCTCAGCTCTTATCGTGAGTGGCAAATATCCTCATCGTTTAGCAATGAAATTTCATAATGTAAATTTTGGTTAAGGTGTCAAAAGTAGTGTTTTGCTATGAATCACCTTCTAAACGT
>JAJPYH010000131.1 GCA_021205045.1 Lachnospiraceae bacterium
CGCCGCGCCCTCTCCCCCCAGCCGGAACCCGGCCGAGCCCCCCCGCCGCCCGGCCTAACTCGCATGCCGGTCTCTGCGTTCGGTTTTTACTGATCCTGAAGGAGAATCAGATCAAGGAAAATGTACAGCTTCTGCTCAACCCGGATTACGATGTGATCACTTATGAGAATTATTATGCCATTGACCTGATGGATCAGCTGGAGGCTTACATTCGGGAAGAGCTTGGCATGGAGATGGAAGAATACCGGGTGATCAGCCTGGGAATTGACCCGGCCGCGGCGCTGTATCACGGCTTTTACTGCATGGACGGTTATTCAGACAATTATGATGTAGAGTACAAATATTTATTCCGTACCTTTATGGCTCCGGAGCTTGAACGGAATGATTATATCCGCAGCTATTATGATGACTGGGGAAACCGGGTGTATCTGTTTACTTCTGAGCTCACCACTTATTTCAATGTGGAAAAGGGATCTTTCTGGTTTAATGATCTGCAGATTGATACTGCGGCAATCAAAGAGGCCGGGTGCGATTTTATTATCTCAGCGGCTTATGTGGTGAACGCGGAGGAGGAGAATATGGAGCTTCTGGCTGTGTTTGAGACGGAGGAGAGCTATTATCGGATTTACCTGTATCAGATTCAGGAATAATAGAAATAGAAAACCGGCTGCGCAGACCGGTATAGAGGAACGGCACTATATGGGCCGGGATAAAGTTTTATGAAATAAATCAGAAAAGCGAGAGCCACAGAAAACCTGTATTCCTGTGGCTCTCGCCTTTCCGGCTTATGTAGCTTAGTGATTACTCTTCGCTGGGAGCGCCAACGGGGCAAACTCCAGCGCATGCGCCGCAGCTGATGCACATGGACGCATCAATCTCATACTGGCTGCCATTATCGCTGATCGCGCCAACGGGGCAGGCCCCCGCGCAGGCACCACAGGAAATGCAGCTGTCGCTGATCACAAATGCCATAACAAATCCCTCCATATGCTGTAAAACAGCTATCAAAATCTGTTCAGATGAGCATGTATACATGAGCATCTGAACAGCAGATAACCCTTCACAGATTTTGTTTTTTGGTAACGGTTGTATTGTAATATAAAGCGTACAAAAAAACAAGTATTTAAATGCTGGAAATGCGAAAATATGGGAAAATGTGAGAGAAACGTCAGTTAGCTCTGACTTACTGCTCAGGTGATATGATGATGCTCTATTCCCAGTTCTTCCCGCTTTTCTTTCAGTCCCTTTAAGATGATGCCCTTCAGCTCAATAGCCTCCTTCTGGCTCATGGCTGGCAGATCCTTGAGCTTATAGTCAATTCCCAGTTTTTCGTACTTTACCTTGCCCATGGTGTGGTAGGGAAGGACGTCCAGAGCCTTCAGGTTGGTGAAGGGCGCCAGAAATTGTCCCAGCTGGTACAGATATTTGGGATCATCCGTGATAGTGGGGACTACCACGTGACGGATCCACATATCCACTCCCCGGTCATTCAGGTATGAAGCGAATGCCAGAATACCATCGTTGGGCTGGCTTGTCAGCTCCTTATGCTTCTCGGGGTCGATGTGCTTGATGTCCAGCATGACCAGGTCGGTCAGCTTCATCAGACGATCCAGCTTCTCAATCAGAGCAGTATTCTCAGGCCTGAAAACAATGCCTGAGGTATCAATGCAGGTGTGAATATTCTTTTCCTTGGCCAGAGTGAAGAGGTCAATCAGAAAATCAATCTGCAGAAGAGGCTCTCCGCCGGTGACTGTCAGGCCGCCGTGAGTATAAAAGGGCTCATTCCGTTCGTATTGCTCGATAATATAGGAGGGCTCCATCAACTTTCCGGCGTTGATCTCCCAGGTGTCCGGGTTGTGGCAGTATGCGCACCGCATGGGGCAGCCCTGGACAAACACCACATAGCGGGTGCCGGGGCCGTCCACAGTGCCAAAGCTTTCCAGTGAATGAATTCTTCCTTTGGTCATGATGGTTCTCCTTGCTGAAATGTTCTTTTTGGTGTGAAAAGAAGCGGTGGCAGTGTGCCACCGCTTCTAAGTGTCTTATTGCTGTTCAGTTCTGTTCAGACTGAAAATCCCGTAACAGACCGCACTTTAGTCAGATTACATTGACTCGTGGAAGGTGCGGGAAATGACATCCGCCTGCTGCTCCGGAGTCAGCTTGATGAAGTTTACTGCATAGCCGGAAACACGGATTGTGAGCTGAGGATAATTCTCCGGGTGTTTCTGAGCGTCCAGCAGAGTCTCTCTGTTCAGAACGTTCACGTTCAGGTGATGTCCGCCTTTTGTAGCATAACCGTCTAATAAAGATACCAGGTTGTCAACCTGTGCTGCACTTGCTGCCATAATAGTATTCCTCCTTATAATATTTTTATACAATCTTTGAAAAATTATGATTATGAATAATCATCCAGACCCTGTTCAAGAGTGGGAACGCTGCATGCCAGAGGGGTGCGGGAACAGTCGGTGCAGCCCATGGTCTGTACCTTTACCGCTTCCTCCACTGTATCGTCGCAGTCCACATTGATGTGGCCTGTGTTGTTGGCGAAGCCTTCGTCCAGCATTTTCACAAGGTCTTCAATTTTTTTCTGTTCAGGATCCATAATAAAAATCCTCACTGAATGTGAAAGGGTTGCCGGCGGACGGTTGCAGGGATGCCCCCGCCCGCGCGGATAGTTTCACGAAAAATGTTTACTTGTTCAGATCGATCTCGATGTCGCCCGCGAAGATCTGATCATCCTTGCCAAGAGCGCCCGGGATGATGGAGAAGGTATTGGAAATACCATCCTGCGCATCCTTGAACGGAAGCTTGGCTACGGAAGCCAGGGATGCAACCGCACCGTTCTTGTCACGGCCGTGCATCGGGTTGGCACCAGGAGCGAAGGGCTGTCCGGCTCTGCGGCCATCCGGAGTGTTGCCGGTAGCCTTACCATAGGTCACGTTGGAGGTGATGGTAAGGATAGAGGTGGTCGGGAAGCCGTCTCTGTAGGTGTGATGTCTTCTCACCATGGTCATGAACTTGCTGACGATCTCAGCGGCGATGTTGTCAACACGGTCATCGTCGTTGCCATACTTCGGGAAGTCGCCGATGGTCTCGAAATCTACAATGATGCCGTCCTCGTCTCTGATCGGCTTCACAGTCGCATACTTGATAGCGGACAGGGAGTCGGCAACAATGGACAGACCGGCGATACCGGTAGCGAAGTAGCGGCGTACGTCTCTGTCATGAAGAGCCATCTCAGCGCGCTCATAGCAGTACTTGTCATGCATGTAGTGGATGATATTCAGGGTATTCACATACACATCAGCCAGCCACTCCATCATGTCGGTGTACTTATCCATTACATCGTCATAGTCAAGCACATCGCCGGTGACAGGACGATACTTGGGTCCTACCTGCTTCTTGGTCTTCTCGTCGATACCGCCGTTTAACGCGTACAGCAGGCACTTTGCCAGGTTGGCGCGGGCACCGAAGAACTGCATTTCCTTACCAATTCTCATGGAGGATACGCAGCAGGCAATGCCGTAGTCATCACCGTGAGTCACTCTCATCAGATCATCGTTCTCATACTGGATGGAGGAAGTGGTGATGGACATCTTCGCACAGTACCTCTTCCAGTTCTGGGGAAGTCTGGTGGACCACAGTACGGTCAGGTTCGGCTCAGGAGCCGGGCCAAGGTTCTCTAAGGTGTGCAGATAACGGAAGCTGGTTTTGGTAACCATGTGGCGACCGTCAACGCCTACGCCGCCCAGAGACTCGGTAACCCACACCGGGTCGCCGGCGAAGATCTGGTTGTACTCGGGAGTACGGGCAAATTTCACACAGCGCAGCTTCATGATGAAGTGGTCTACGAACTCCTGAATCTGCTCCTCTGTGAAGGTGCCGTTCTTGAGGTCTCTCTCAGCGTAGCAGTCGATAAAGGTAGAGGTGCGGCCAAGGCTCATTGCGGCGCCGTTCTGCTCCTTAACAGCAGACAGATAACCGAAATATGTAGCCTGAATGGCTTCCTGTACGTTGCTGGCAGGTCTTGCAATGTCGCAGCCGTAGGAAGCAGCCATCTGCTTCATCAGCTTCAGAGCGGTGATCTGCTCGGAAAGCTCCTCGCGAAGACGGATCACGTCATCGGTCATCACGCGGCCGGTGGAATCCTTCTGTGCCTGCTTGTCCTCGATCAGTCTGTCAATGCCGTACAGCGCAACTCTTCTGTAGTCGCCGATGATACGGCCGCGGCCGTAAGCATCCGGAAGACCGGTGATGATGTGTGCGGAACGGCAGGCTTTCATCTCCTGATTGTATGCATCAAATACGCCTGCGTTGTGGGTCTTGCGGTGGATGGAGAAGAACTCGGAAATCTCCGGATCAACCTCATAGCCGTTGTCTGCGCAGGCCTTCTCTGCCATACGGATGCCGCCGTAGGGCTGAAGGGAACGCTTGAAGGGCTTGTCGGTCTGGAAACCTACGATGGTCTCCTTGTCCTTATCCAGATAGCCGGGACCATGGGAAGTGATGGTAGAAACAATCTTGGTGTCCATATCCAGCACGCCGCCTGCCTCACGCTCCTGTCTCTGCAGATCCAGAACCTGATTCCAAAGGTCCTTGGTGTTCTGTGTAGGTCCTGCAAGGAAGGACTCATCTCCGTCATAGGGATGATAGTTCTTCTGGATGAAATCGCGTACGTCGATCTCTTTCTCCCACTTGCCGCCTACAAAATCTGTCCATTCTGGTCTCATTTTGAAAGCCTCCTGTAAATGATTTATTGAAATGAATAGCATTGCTTTGCTAATCTCTACGGGTATTATAAGGTTGAAGGGGTTTTAAGTCAAGCGAGGTGATGTACTTTTTTACGAACAAACAGTTAATTTTATTTTAATTTTAGTTATTATTCACAGAAAAAAGAAGTGCATACTTGCGACTTGATCAGGAAAGTATTATAATGCTCTCACGAATGCGGAC
>JAJPYH010000201.1 GCA_021205045.1 Lachnospiraceae bacterium
GTGTCCCAAAAAACGGACTTAAAGGCTTAACGACCCAATTACTGACTAACACCTCTTTTTATTATGGCATTTTGTGAAAAATCACCTAATAATGTGCTTTTCAAATGGCACTTTTTCCTGTAAAATATGAATAATCAGTTACCATTCCCAGCCGTTCCAAAAAACAAGGAGATACTCTCATGAAAAGCAGACTGAAGCGTATTCTCGCCCTTATCGGCATCATCCTTCTGATTGTCATGTATCTGATCACACTGCTGTTGGCCTTCTTCCATACGGAGGAAAATCAGAACATTTTTTACGGCTTTGTCATGCTGGACATCGCCGTGCCCATCATGCTGTGGATTCTGAATTTTTTCATCCAGCATTTCGGGGGCGGCGAATAGAACAGTGAAAAGCCGCAGCTGCCAGCTCATTCTTCATGCCTGCTGCCGGGCCGGGTCAGACTGCGTCCACTGGCGGCAACGGGCGGATGACAGCATAGCAGCGTTATAATGATCAAAACCGCGCACCAGGTTTACAGCGCCTCCAGTGCAATCTTCATCATATTGGTGAAGGTCTTCTGTCTCTCCTCCGCGGTGGTAATCTCCGGACTGACAAAGCTGTCGGAAATGGTCAGCAGGCAGGCCGCCTTTTTGCCGGTAACCGCCGCATTGTGGAACAGAGCAAAGCTCTCCATCTCCACCGCCACGCAGCCGTGCTCCCCGCGGATTTTTTCCCAGTAGGTGGGCCTTGCGTCGCTGGGTTTGCGGTAAAATACATCGCTGGAATGAATGGGCTTTTCAAGGATCGGAATATTTAAGCGCTTTGTGCTCTCCCGCAGGGTGTTGTTCAGCTCCTCAGACGGATAGGTGGTATCCTTGTCATAGCCGGACTGTATATACGCAAAAGAGGACTCGCTGTAGGCCGCCGTGGCCAGCACCACATCATACACCTTCGCCTCCTGGCTGTAGCTTCCCGCGCTGCCGATGCGGATAATATTGTCCACATCATATTCCGTATAAAGCTCATAGGAATAAATCCCGATACTGGGCATTCCCATGCCGCTTCCCATCACCGTCACCGGCTTTCCGTTATAAGTGCCCGTAAAGCCGAGCATTCCGCGTACTCCGTTAATCTGTGTTACATTCTCCAGAAATGTGTCCGCGATAAACTTCGCCCGAAGCGGATCTCCAGGCATCAGTACTGTTTTCGCAATCTGACCTTTTTCTGCCTCATTGTGTGGTGTTGCCATAAAATCATTCCTCCTGACTTCATTTTATTTAAAATACCTCCCGGATGGTGCCTCCCCCCAGCACCAGCTCGCCCTCATAGAGCACCACAGACTGTCCGGGTGTCATGGCCCGCTGGGGCCTGTCAAAATCCAGCCTGAGTCTCCCGTCCTGTGTAAGAGAAGCGACGGCGGCCTGCTCCTTCGCGTGATACCGGGTGCAGACATGAACCTTCCTCTCTCCCGGCAAAACATCAAAGGGAATCCAATTCAGTTCATCCGCAATCAGGTGAGAATGGAAAAGAGATTCTTCCTTTCCCACAGTAACTGTATTCTCCGCCATATTTTTGGCGCAGACATAGACCGGCTCGCCCATGGCAAGACCCAGCCCTTTGCGCTGTCCCAGGGTATAACAGGCGGCTCCCCTGTGACGCCCGATCACCCGGCCTTCCTCATCCAGAAAGTCGCCGGGGACATGTCTGCGTCCTGTATAGCCCTCCATAAAAGTCGCGTAATCTCCGTCCGGCACAAAGCAGATATCCTGACTGTCATGCTTATGAGCGTTGACAAAGCCGTTTTCTTCGGCAATCCGGCGCACCTGCTCCTTGGTCAGCTCCCCCAGCGGAAAGCGGATATGGGATAACTGCCTCTGCGTCAGCATATAAAGCACATAGCTCTGATCCTTGGAGGCATCCCGTCCTTTTTTCAGTAAAAAGCGGCCATTCTCCTGCTCTACCCTGGCATAATGGCCGGTGACCACATACTCTATCCCCTTTGCCTGTGCGTAACCCAGCAGATGATCAAACTTCATATACCGGTTGCAGTCGATACAGGGATTGGGCGTGCCGCCCTCCTCATAGGTGCGGATAAATTTCTCAATAATCTGCGCCTGAAAGTCCTCTGTATAATCCAGCACTTCAAAGGGAATATCCAGATCAAAAGCAACCTCAGCGGCATCCTCCATGTCCCTCCTGGAACAGCAGGTATGAAACGGATTAAGCCCCACATCCGCGTTTCGATACAGCCGCATGGTCACGCCCCGGCAGGCATAGCCCTCCCGCTGCATCAGGCAGGCCGCCACAGAGCTGTCCACGCCGCCGCTCATGGCGATGAGGGCGGTTTTATTTATCTGTGCCAAGTCCATGCTCCTTCTTCCATTCCTTAATCTGCTCCAGCCGCTCCTTCAGCTGCGCCTCCTGCCCCTGGGTGGTGGGCTGATAATACTCCCGCCCCTGTAAGGAATCCGGCAGACACTGCATGGCAGTCACCTTCTCTTCATAATCATGGGCGTACATATAGCCCTCACCGTAGGAAAGCTCCTTCATCAGGTTCGTAGGCGCATTGCGTATGATCAGAGGCACCGGCTCCGCGATCTGTTCGATGGCATCCGCCTTTGCCGCATTATAAGCTGTCTCCATAGCATTGGACTTGGGGGCCAATGCCACATAAATGACCGCCTGGGTCAGATGTACATTGCACTCCGGCATACCCAGAAAATGACAGGCCTGATAGGCCGCCACCGCCTGGGTCAGCGCCTGGGGATCGGCAAGCCCCACGTCCTCGCTGGCAAAGCGCACCACCCGGCGCGCCACATAAAGCGGATCCTCCCCCGCCTCCAGCATCCGGGCCAGCCAGTAGACGGCGGCGTCCGGATCGGAATTGCGCATGGATTTATGTAATGCGGAGATCAGATTGTAATGCTCCTCGCCCTTTTTATCATATAGAAGAGATTTCTTCGAAGTACACTGCTCCAGAGTCTCCTTCGTAACCACAGTCCTGCCGTCCGCTGTAATCTGTCCGTTCAGCACCACCATCTCCAGTGTGGACAGCGCCGTGCGGGCGTCTCCATTGGCGAAGGCGGCCAGCGAGGTGATCAGCGAGGGCTCCATTTCCACCTGCATGTCTCCAAAGCCCCGGGAATCCTTCAGTGCCCGGTTCAGCAAAACTGTGATATCCTCCACAGACAATGCCTGCAGCACAAATACCTTACAGCGGGACAAAAGCGCCCCGTTCACCTCAAAAGAAGGATTCTCCGTGGTAGCACCGATTAAAATAATGCTCCCCTTCTCCACGAAAGGCAGAAAAGCGTCCTGCTGGGCCTTGTTGAAACGATGGATCTCGTCCACAAAGACAATGGTCCTCTCTCCATAACGGCGGTTATCCTCCGCCTGCTGCATGACCGCGCGGATCTCCTTGATGCCGCTGGTCACCGCCGAAAAATCGATAAACTTCGCCCTGGTCCGATTGGCGATAATCCGCGCCAGGGTGGTCTTGCCCACCCCCGGAGGCCCCCAGAAAATCATGGAAGAAACCTGGTCGCTCTCAATCAGCCGCCGCAGCACCTTCCCCTTCCCTAACAGGTGGGTCTGTCCCACAAACTCATCCAGATCCCTGGGACGAAGCCTGGCCGCCAGCGGCTGAGGCGTCTCCCTGTCAAATAAACTCATCTGTTCCATCATAAAAATAATTCAACTCCCGCTCTCCCGCAGCGCCTCAAAGACCGTCTTGTACATCAGGCCGGAAAACCCTTTTTTCGTATTGATCTCATAATAATCCCCGTTTTGAAGAGAAAAGAGGATAATCCCCTTATTGCGGGTGTCCATGCGCGAAATGTCATTTAAGGCAAATTCCGTCTCTCCGCAGACAAGCTTCTCTCTGTTCATCAGAAGCGTTCCCAGTGCCCGCACCTGTCGGCTGTGGTTATCCATGACGGAAATCAGCCTGGCCTTGGGAGTGGAAATCTCAATGGGCAGCTTCTCCGCAACCAGCTCTCTGATATGAGCCTGCTGCCAGCGGTTCCACTGATATATCGTCTGGAAAAAACCTCCTTCGATCTTTCCATGTTCATTGTATTGCCAGGTCTTCCCGCAGCTATGGCAGAGAATGGACTTTCCCTTTCCGATAATCTGGCCCAGGGCACCGCACTCCGGGCAGGCATAGAGCACATAATGAATCCCCTTCGCCCCCCGGCGGTAGCGGCGGTCATCCGTTTCCTCCGCCGCCGGCTGCTCCGCATAAATATCCCTGTTCACCTGCTCCAGAATCTGAGCAGGAGTCATGTCGTGCAGCTGCTCTTTTGTATAGATTCCCTTCAGCTGCGCGTGGATCGTCCCCCTGCAGAATTTCCCGCTCCAGCGCGGCACAATCTGATAGCCGCCGGTGATGTTGACCGTCACCACAGTACATTGAAGAGACCGGAACAGCTTTCCGTTGACAAGATTCAGCGGCGCGGTGGTGCCGTCATAGGTGATATTGCCCTCCGCGAACATATGCACATTATGTCCCGCCTTCAGATTCCTGGTGATCTCCCGGATTGTCTGTACGCTGATCTTTCCCTTGGAGCAGGAAATACAGTGAAAAATCTTCATCGCCGCAAAGGCCGCCACCTTCTGCCGCTGCAAATTCTCTCCGGCCACAAAATAAAGAGGCTGATCCACGCACATGGCGATAATCAGCGGATCAAAGTAGCAGGTATGATTTGCCACAATCAGGCAGGGCTCTTCCGAAAGCTTAATCTCATCTTCCTTTCTGATGCCGAAAAGAAACCTGCAGACCGGCCCGGCAATCACCTTCAGCGCATGGTAAAATTTATAGTATCTTTCCTGTTTTCTCTCGTCAACCGTCTTCGTCTTTTCCATGGTACCCCTATAAGCCATTTATGATAATGTCCTTATATACCACAAGAGAAAATGTCCCAAA
>JAJPYH010000141.1 GCA_021205045.1 Lachnospiraceae bacterium
AGTACAATGCGTTCTTTTGTACTGGCAAGTATTGGAGCATCTGCAGCGGGACTGATGATTGTATTTTTTGTATTGATGCTTGTGTCAGGGAAAATTGTAAAACCATTCTCTGAAAGCTATGAAAAGCAAAAACAATTTATCACAGACGCTGGTCATGAATTGAAAACGCCGCTGACAATCATTGACGCTGATACGGAAATTCTGGAAATGGATTATGGTGAAAATAAATGGGCGAAGGATATACACAGACAGACAAAACGCCTGACAGAGCTAACAAACGATTTAATTACGCTGTCAAGGATGGAGGAAACAGAAACGGTATCTCTGACAGAAACAGTGAACTTGTCAGAGATTGTGAAGGAAGAAGTAAATTCCTTTTATAATCTGGCTGCAACACAGAATAAAGCACTGGAGAGTGAAATTGATTCCTGCATTGAAATGCAGGGGGATGAGAAAGCTCTTCATCGTCTGGTAAGTATTCTGTTAGATAATGCGGTGAAATATTCTCAGAAAGGCGGAAAGATATCCGTGACGCTTAAGGAACAGCATCGAAATGCCCGATTAATAGTATACAATACAACAACAGAGATTAAAAGAGAGAGTCTGTCTCAGCTTTTTGATCGTTTTTACAGAACAGATCAGTCCAGAAACTCAAAAAGCGGAGGATATGGACTTGGCCTGTCTATCGCATCCTTTATTGTGAGGGCTCACAAGGGAAAGATATGGGCGTCAACAGATGATGAAAAATCTCTGAATATTACAGTAACATTACCGATATAGTTATAGGGAGAGAAAATAAGTTGACATACGAAGAATACTATGGGGATGCCTATCACATATTAAAACAAACAGAACAGAAGCTGCTTGAACTGATCGAAAATTATCCCGGACAGGAGAAATTGGAGGAAATACAACCCATTATTTATTGTAAGTCCAGGATCAAATCTCCGGAAAGCATGAAGGAAAAGCTGAGAAGACAGGGATTTGCGGAAGATTGCAACACAGCGCTGGAACAAATGCACGATGCAATAGGTATTCACATCATCTGTTCTTTTATGGATGATGTATATGCTGTAGCGGAGTGGCTTTGCTGCCAGGATGATTTTGAGGTGACAGACAAAAAAGATTATATTGCATGGCCAAAACCAAATGGATACAGAAGTCTTCACCTGATTTTACGTATGAAAGAAAAAGAGAGCAGAGGAATACAGGCGGAAATACAGATCAGAACGATTGCGATTGATTTTTGGGCCGCGTTAGAGCATCAGATAAAATATAAACATGAGGTGGAGCATGAAAAAATGATGAGGGAAGAGCTGAAGCGTTGTGCGGATGAGATTGCTTCAGTAGATATGTCCATGCAGACGATACGTGATTTTATACGGGAAGAAGCAAAATAGAAAGAGAGAAATGGAAAGAATAAGGCTAAACAAGACAAAATAAGGCAAAATTCAGACTTTATCTGGAATTATTCTCTGATATATGGTAAAATGCGCTGGATAAAGAACATACAGGGCAAGAAACAGGTAATTTAGACGAATGTTATTATACCGCAGACTAATGCCGGGAAGGAAAGCTCTATGTATTTTTTTACCTATGAAACAGAACTGCCTGATGGAGTGGGATTTGTACATTTTGGTCCGGTACACGTGCTCTGGCTGATTGCCATTGCTGTGTGTGTTGTGTTGCTTACAAAATTATATGTAAATCAAGGTCAAAGCAGACAAAACAGACTTAGCAAAATTCTGGCCTGGACGATGTGCGGTATTCTGGCGGCAGAGCATGTGGTGCTGCTGATCACCGGACATCAGACGATTTATCAGATTCCCCTGCATCTATGTACCCTGATGCCGGTGATCTGTTTAATTTATTCCTACACCTGGTGGGATTGGGCGGGCCAGACGATATATAGTCTGGGAATAGCGGGGGCATCATTAGCGCTGCTTTTTCCGGACTGGAATATGTATCCGCAATGGAATTATATGAACTTAACAGGTTTTTCCATTCACTCAGGTCTGATTCTCTTTGGCGTCTGGCAGTTATCAGGCAAAACAATCAGACCCCGGATGAAAGCCATGTGGAAACCGCTGGCTTTTCTGGCAGTGGTGGTGCCGCCAATTTATCTGGTTGATAAGTGGCTCGGAACGAATTATTTTTTCCTGATGGAGGGATCTCAGGGTTCACCTTTGCAGCTTCTTCAGGAAAAGCTGGGAGTCATGTACATTCCGGCTTATGCAGCATTGGCTCTGACTGTAATTACAATAGAGTATCTGCCCTGGCGGAAAAGAAACTGAGAAAAGCGGGTAAAAGGACAGCACAATACAGGAAACAGCAGGAGTTATTGTTTTTTATATTTAAATAAGGTAAAAACTCTGGTATACAGTGTTAAAAAGAGTTACACTGTAAACGGACATGTCTGCTGACGCGGAGATCACTATACATAAAAGTCAGTTGTCTCACCAGGAGGCAGCCGGCTGGCGGAATAAAGGAGATACAATGAGCAAAAAAAAGAAAAAAGAAAAGATGCTGACGGATAAGGGATTTCAGCTTTTTTACGGAAATCTGAGCACCCGCAGGCAACTGATCAGAAACATCTGGGTTGAGGTAATAGGTATTGTTATCTTTGCATTGGCGTGGATGCAGGGAGTGATGAACCAGAATATCCTTCTTCTGCTGCTTGTCATTTTTACATGTTCACAGGCCTATCAGATCGGACGAAACTGGCTGACCTGGAAAGAGGAAAAAGAAAAGCTGGAGAAGCAGCGCCGGGCGCAGGAAAAGCAGGAAAAGGTCAACCATCAGAAAGAACAGAAGGACAATTTATAAAATGACTTCAGGATTCCAAAAGAATCCACAGTATTTTCCTATAGCTTTTTTCACAAACGGTGCTAAACTGTTCTCCGGAACAAGGTAACACAGAGAAAAGAGACCGTGCATGGCGGTCCGGAAAGAAAAAGAGAATTTATGGGAAGAATTATCGCAATCGCCAATCAGAAGGGCGGAGTGGGCAAGACTACTACAGCCATCAATCTGGCTGCATGTTTAACGATTAAAGGGAAAAAGGTCCTGCTGATTGATCTGGATCCGCAGGGCAATACTACCAGCGGTTATGGTATTGATAAATATGAGACAGAAAATACCGCCTATGAGCTGATTCTCGGGGAATGCTCCATCAGTGACTGCATTATTAAAAATGTGTTTGAGACCATGGACATGATACCGGCGAATGTCAATCTGGCTGCATCGGAGATTGAGATGATTGGCGTGGACCGCAAGGAATTCATTCTCCGCGATGAGATTGATTTTGTCAAAGAGAAATACGATTACATTATTATTGACTGTCCGCCGTCTCTGAGTATGCTGACGGTAAATGCCATGACTGCTTCGGATAGCGTCATTGTTCCGATTCAGTGCGAGTATTATGCGCTGGAGGGACTGTCTCAGCTGATACATACCATTAATCTGGTGACAGAGCGCCTGAATCCCGGATTGAAGATTGAAGGTATCGTATTTACCATGTATGACAGCAGGACAAATCTGTCTGTTCAGGTGGTAGAAAATGTACGCAAGAATGTGGACAACAATGTTTACGACAGTATCATTCCGCGGAATATTCGTCTGGCGGAAGCGCCGTCTTACGGAATGCCCATTATCAAATACGATCCCAAAAGCGCCGGCGCGGAAGCATATATGAGGCTGGCAGAGGAAGTGATCAACAAAAACTGACAGTAAAGAGCAATCGGCAGCAGAGCAATATCAATCAGCAGGAGAAACCCATGGCAGCAAGAAGAACCGGACTGGGGAAGGGACTGGATACCCTGATCCCCGCACAAAGTTTAAAAGCCGTCGATCAGACAGCTTCACAGAATCAGAAGGAAGAAACGGCACCAATAAATGTTAAAATTACGAAGGTGGAACCCAATCGAAGTCAGCCCAGAAAAAATTTTGACGAGGCGGCCCTGCAGGAGTTGGCTGACAGCATCAAACAGTTCGGAGTGATCACTCCGATCATTGTGCAGGACAGGCAGACTCACTATGAAATTGTGGCCGGGGAACGCCGCTGGAGAGCCGCAAGAATGGCGGGTCTGAAGGAAATTCCAGTGATCGTCCGTCAGTATACGGAGACAGAGCTTGCTGAAATTACTCTGATTGAGAATATTCAGCGGGAAGATTTAAATCCGGTGGAGGAAGCTTTAGCCTATCAGCGTCTGATTGAAGAATTTCATTTAAAGCAGGAGGAACTGGCCGGGGTCGTTTCCAAAAGCCGGACAGCCATTACCAATTCTCTGCGGCTGCTGAAGCTTCCGGAGGAGATCCTTAAGATGCTTTCGGAAGATCAGCTTTCCATGGGACAGGCACGCGCTCTTCTCGGAGTGAATGATGAGCAAAAGCAGATGGAGCTTGCTCAGAGGATCGTGAAGGATGGTCTTTCCGTCAGAGAGGTAGAGAAGGCTGTCAAAAATTTAAATAAGGAACCGAAGCCTTCCGCACCCAAAGAAAAGGACGGGCAGCTGGATCTGATTTATAAAAATTACGAGGACAGTCTGACACAAACTTTGGGTACCCGGGTTTCCATTGTGGATAAAGGAAAAGGTCGGGGAAAGATGGAGATAGAATTTTATTCCGCCGATGATTTTGAGAGGATACTGGAGAAAATTACGAGGGGATAAGCATGAACACCAATTTACTGGACAGTCTGGGGCTGGCAGGATTTGATCTTTCCTATGTGATCATAGGTCTGATCGTTCTGCTGATGATTACCATTGTGATCGCGATCGTCGCCCTGATAAAATACAGGAAGCTTGAAAAAAATACATGGCTTTTATGAGCGGCCGTGATGCGTCGTCTTTAGAGGAACAGCTTCTGGATATCTTTCAGCTGGAGAAGGATAATAAAAACCTGATTG
>JAJPYH010000192.1 GCA_021205045.1 Lachnospiraceae bacterium
ATATTTTTAAATAAACGACTTCAGTCGTTTACTATATATTAAAAATTATATTTCACATAATGGAGGAAAAACAATTATGGCAGTAAAAATCAGATTAACCAGACTGGGACAGAAGAAGAAGCCCCTTTACAGAATCATTGTAGCGGATTCCCGCTCTCCCAGAGACGGCAGATTCATTGAGGAGATCGGTACCTATGATCCCAACAAGAATCCCAGTGAGATCAAGATCAACGAAGAGCTGGCGAAGAAGTGGCTCAACAACGGCGCACAACCTACGGATGTAGTCGCAAAACTGTTCAAGGTGGCCGGTATTGAGAAATAGGAATTCGCATCCGGAGGTGGATTATGAAGGAATTAGTTGAAATTATCGCAAAAGCACTGGTTGATCATCCGGATGAGGTTGTGGTAACCGAGGAAAGAAACGGCAGTCAGGTGACAGTGGAGCTTCATGTGGCTTCCTCTGATATGGGCAAGGTCATCGGCAAGCAGGGCAGAATCGCCAAAGCGATCCGCTCTGTGGTCAATGCTGCGGCCAATAAGGAGCATCTGACCGTTGACGTGGAGATTGTATAACCATCACTGGCAGTGTTGCGAAAAGGGCGGCTTTCACAAGAAAGGCACCTTTTTGCGAACCAGGAGGTATTTTTGGAAGATTTATTTCAGGTAGGCGTCGTCTCCAGTACCCATGGGGTACGGGGGGAAGTGAAGGTTTTTCCCACCACGGACGACGTCAGACGTTTCAGAAAATTAAAAAAGGTTCTTTTAGACACCGGAAAAGAAAAAAAGCAGCTGGAAATCGAGAGCGTCCGCTTTTTCAAGCAGTTCGCGATTCTGAAATTTACAGGAATTGACGATATGGACGCGGCCATGACGCTGAAGGGGAAGGGGCTTTTAGTCCCCAGGCAGGACGCTGTGCGCCTTCGGAAGGATGAATATTTTATCGCCGACCTGGTGGGGCTTTCCGTGTATGACGATGAAGGAAAGCTTCTGGGAGAAATGACGGATGTGCTGCAGACCGGCACCAATGATGTGTATGTGGTGAAAATGGAGAGCGGCAGGGAGCTTCTGCTGCCCGCCATCAAAGAATGTATCCTGGAAATCAGTATGGAGGAGCGCCGTATGCGGGTGCATGTGATGGACGGCCTGATGGATTTATGAGAATCAATTGCTGTGAAATAAGCGCGCGGTTAAGACCGGGGGTAAGAGCACAATTTTATGCGGCGGCTGTGAACGGCGGGATGCGGCTATGAAATTCTGTATATTGACGTTATTTCCGCAGATGATTGAGCAGGCAGCGGGGGAGAGCGTTCTGGGCAGAGCCATACGACAGGGGCTGATTGATCTTCAGACGGTGGATATCAGAGATTACACCAACGACAGGCATAAGCGGGTGGACGACTACACCTATGGCGGCGGCGCAGGGATGCTGATGCAGGCCCAGCCGGTGTATGACGCCTGGCTGGCAGCAACAAAGAATTGTGACAAAAAGCCCCGCACTATTTATGTCACACCTCAGGGCAGGACCTTTGACCAGAAGCTGGCGAAGGAGCTTTCCGAAGAGAAAGAGCTGATTTTCCTGTGCGGTCACTATGAGGGCATTGATGAGAGGGTGCTGGAGGAGATCGTCACGGATCGGATTTCCATCGGAGACTATGTGCTGACCGGCGGGGAGCTGCCGGCTCTGGTCATGATGGACGCTGTCAGCCGTCTGGTGCCCGGCGTCCTGCACAATGAGGAATCCGCTCAGACGGAGAGTTTTGACAATGATCTGCTGGAGTATCCCCAGTACACCAGGCCGGAATGCTGGCATGACAAGCAGGTGCCGTCTGTGCTTCTCACCGGGGATCACCGCAAAATCAGCGCCTGGCGGCTGGAACAGGCGAAGGAGCGCACAAGACAGAACCGCCCGGATCTGTACGCAAGATATGAATACCGCCAGAAAGTGATCCAATGGCTTTCCTCAAAGAAACGGCAGCATATTCACATGATGGAGCTCCTGAGAAGAGAACTGGGGCAGGTGCTTGCTTTTGATCCGAAGGACGGGGCCATTCTGGCGGATGAAAAGGGCGTGATTTTCATGACCTGTACCTCGCCTCAGGCGGGGGAGCGGCTGCTTGACAGGGCGACTCATCAGGCAGGGGAACGGCTGCCTGACAGGGCGACTCATCAGGCAGGGGAACGGCTGCCTGACAGGGCGACTCATCAGGCAGGGGAACGATTGTCTGACAGGGCATCCCTTCCGGCAGGGAAGCCGCTGCCGGACTCTTCGTCCGCTGACCTGAAAGGTCGGCTGTTCTGCGTCTGTCAGCAGGAGATCATCCCTCTGCTGAGGCAGCGGTATCAGACGACGGAGGTTAGAGGCTGCTGCCAGGCCTATTATACCAGAGGGGTGCCTCTTCCAGTGCGAAAGGATCTGGAGATTCGCAGGCTGGATCTGAGCTTTGAGGAAGAGATTTTCCGGGAATATCACGAGCTGGTGACGCTGAAGGAGCTGAGGGAGCATCTTTCAGACGGCGATATGTATGGAGCCTTTGTCGAAAATCAGCTGGCCGGTTTCATCGGCACCCACTTCGAGGGCGCTCTCGGCATGCTCTATGTGTTCCCGGAGTTTCGCCGCCGGGGAATTGCCGCGGCGCTGGAAGCGTATATGATTAATGAAGCTTTGCTTCGCGGTGAGATCCCCTTCGGGCAGATTTTCGAGGGAAATGAAGCTTCCTTGCAATTACAGAAAAAGCTGGGGCTGAACGTGACGGATATGATTCTGTGGTGGGTGTCCTGAACAGCGTATCAGATAACCGTGTCTGTCCGGGGAAACGAGCACGCAAAGGATATTCTGCCGGACGCGATCACAAACAACCGTGCCTGTCCGGAAAAACGCCGGTCGACAGAAAGATATATTGAAACTGCTGGCGGTATCAGAGGAATATTGCAAATATACTGGTGTAAGTAAGAGATGGATCATCATCGGAAATCGAAATGGGGTGAAAAAATGAGCACACAATACGATAAGAGAAATATTTCCATGGTCATGGATATGTATGAGCTGACCATGTCCAACGGGTATCTGAAGGAGGGACTGAGGGATCGTCTGGCCGCCTTCGATGTTTTTTACAGAAATAATCCGGATCAGGCGGGCTTTGCCATCTTTGCCGGTCTGGAGCAGGTGGTGGAGTATATTCAGAATCTTCATTTCAGTGAAGAGGATATCGAGTATCTGCGTGGCCTGCATATGTACAGCGAGGAGTTTCTGGATTATCTGAGGAATTTTAAATTCCGGGGAGATATTTACGCCATGCCGGAGGGCACGGTGATGTATCCGGGAGAACCCATTATGACGGTGGTGGCCCCCCTGATCGACGCTCAGCTGATTGAGACCGCTATTCTGCTGCAGATCAATCACCAGTCCCTGATTGCTACCAAGACCAACCGGATTGTACGCTCGGCGGCGGGAAAGCCGGTGTCTGATTTCGGAGCCAGAAGGGCTCACAATGTGGATGCGGCGGTTTATGGAGCCAGGGCGGCTTATATCGGCGGCGCGGCGGGAACGGCCACAGTGCTGGCGGGGGAGATGTTCGGCATTCCCATCACCGGCACCATGGCTCACAGCTGGGCGATGTCCTTTGACAGTGAATATGAGGCCTTCAAAGCCTTCGCGGAGAACTATCCGGATTCCTCTTCTTTACTGGTGGATACCTATGATGTGTTAAAGAGCGGTGTGCCCAACGCCATCCGGGTGGCCAGAGAAGTGCTGGAGCCCATGGGAAAGCGCTTAAAGAGTATCCGTCTGGATTCCGGCGACCTGGCTTATCTGTCCAAGGAAGCCAGGAGAATGCTGGATGAGGCAGGGCTGGAGGACTGCAAGATTGTGGCTTCCAATTCTCTGGACGAGTACACCATCCGTTCCCTGCGGGTGCAGGGCGCTGTCATTGACAGCTACGGCGTGGGCGAGAAGCTGATCACCTCCTCCACTCAGCCGGTATTCGGCGCGGTATACAAGCTGGCCGCCATTTACGAGAACGGCAAATTCGTGCCCAAAATCAAGGTTTCCGAGACTGCGGAGAAGATCACCAACCCGGGCATCAAGGAGATTTACCGGGTGTATGATCAAAACGGCAAAGCTGTGGCCGACTACATGGCTGTGAAGGGTGAGGAGATTGACACTTCGAAACCGGTTCGTTACGTGGATCCTGTCCAGTACTGGAAGAACCGCTGCTTTGTGGACTGCACATTTAAGCCCCTGCAGCAGCAGATTTTTAAGGACGGCGAGCTGATCTATGATCTGCCCTCCTTAGAGGAAATCAGAAAATATGTCCGCTCTCAGCTGGATCATGAGATCTGGCAGGAGGAGCAGCGTTTTGAAAACGCCCACATTCACTATCTGGATATGAGCCCGGCTATGTTTGAACTGAAGATGGGGCTGCTGCACGAGGAAAATAAATGATATGACCGAAAAAAGTTGGAAGGTGATCAGAGGGGCCCTTCTGGCGGCTTCGGTTATGGCGGCCCTGAAAATGATTTTTTTTGATTTCGCTCTGGACGAGGAATACCAGATCGTGATGGCTTATCGAAGCATCAGCGGAGACTCTCTTTTTGTCCAGATGTGGAACCCCATCAGACGTCAGCTTTTTTGTGCGCGCTTCTGATGCGCCTGTATTATATGGTGACAGGCACGTATACCGCGGTGATTATCTGGCTGCGGGTCTGCACCACGCTGATACAGATTGCTCTGGCATATTATGTATATCGGGTTCTGGGAAGACTGTTTGAGAAGCAGATCGCGTTTCTGGCGGCGCTGATTTATTTTAATGGTGTTAGTCAGCAAAAGGG
>JAJPYH010000170.1 GCA_021205045.1 Lachnospiraceae bacterium
AAGTATAGCACAAAAGCCATTATTTGGCCAGTTATTTATTTTATGTTATACTAGCGAACCAAAAAAGCGAACATTAAACCCGGAAAAGCGAATATTGGACCCGAAAAAGCGAACGTTATACCCGAAAAAGCGAACATTTCATCCCGTAAACCGAATATTGAAGATATGTTTACTCCTAAAACAGCCACCCATATTCAGAAAATGTTCACGGCATTTGGCTCACAGACGGTCTTTGGCAGATCTGATGTTCAGGCACTGCTGAATTTAAAATCAACAAGAAGCTCCGCCCTGCTTGGCGAGATGGCAAAACAGGGCATTATCGAGCCGGTATGTGGCCACGGAAAGGGGAGGTACTGCTTTCGTATACAACTATAGCTTTTCTTCCGGGAGCCGCCCCTGCGCCAGCAGGAACGGCCCTCATCCCGAAAATAATAATGGTATCACAGATACTGCGCTTCCCCAAAGGCTCTGCGCAGCTTCTGGAGAGCTTTCTTTTCTATTCTGGACACATAGCTTCTGGAAATGTGAAAATATTCTCCCACCTCCGACTGGGTGTACACCCGGCTTCCGTTTAAACCGTACCGCATGGTCAGAATCTGCTGCTCCCTGTCCGTCAACGTGCTGCCCAGCACCCGGCTTAAGAAATGAACCGTCTCCTTCTCCTCCAGATCCATGACCATGTCCTCCTCCTGGGTGCACACGTCGATGATCTGAATCTCATTGCCCTCCTTATCCGTGCCCATGGGCTCGTAGAGGGATACCTCCCGGGAGAGCTTCTTTCTGGCGCGAAGCATCATCAGAATTTCATTATCAATGCACCGGCAGGCGTAGGTGGCTAACTTCCCCCGCCCGGCGTCAAAGGTATTGACGGCCTTCATCAGTCCCAGAATGCCGATGGAGATATAATCCTCCGCCTCCTGCCCGGAGGCCTGATATTTTCTGGCGATGTGGGCCACCAACCGGAGGTTGTGCATGATCAGTTTCTCCCGGGCCAGCTTCGCCGCCTCCTCATCCTCCCCCTTCAGAAGATCAAGGCAGTACGCCTCCTCCGCGGGGGAAAGAGGCTGTAGAAAGGTCTGCATTTCAGCCTCCAAAAAACCCTTTCTAACAGTTTATGTGACAAAAAAGGATTAGTGCCTTTCCGAATTTTTTTCCTACCAGAAGGATAATATTCAAATTTCAATCAACGCAAAAGCGTCGGCCAGGTGACTGGAGCTTTTTTCAAACATGTATGCAGATACCCAGGTTTTTCAAAAGCGAAATTAATCTGAGCCATTGAAACCTTTTCGGCGCAGACTTTTAATGTTCACTATAATTATCCTGAAAAGAAACATACTACCAGCTGGCTCCTGCATCCTCAGAGCTAAACAGCAGGTACATATATGCCTCTGAGGCAGAATCACTGGAGACCTTCACATACAGGACCCCATCCTCCTCATAGGGTGTGTAGACATAATCCATATCCTCCGGAGTATGGTCAAAGGCGTTCCCTTTCATATCCTCCTTACCGTCACCAACCGGAAGAAGCACCTCCTCAAAGGTCTCTCCTCCATCAGAGGTATAATAAATATAGGAAGAATCCTGGGAAGCATAGCTGATCAGAATAAAACCAGTCTTCTCATCTAGAAAATAAATGGATTCCGCCACACCCCAGCGGCCATTGAACGGATCTTCGTTATAAATACTTCCATTTTCAAAGGAATACCAGCGGCTTCCTGCGGCCGCATCCACAATTGTCAGCCTCATGGACGTATTTTCATTCAGGTAAAATATCATTCCGTCATCATCACTGATCAGGGTTTTACCCGCCTGCTTTGCCGCCTCCACCTCCTCAAGCCGTTCTTCCTCCTCTTCCCGGGCCTGAATTTCCGCCACCGTTTCCAGGGTTCCCACTCCTGTCACCATGGTTAATATCTTCGTTTCATCCCTGTAAAGGAACATCAGGAAACCGTCTATATCGCCATCTGTCTGATTGGCACTTTCAATATCCTCTTTTGACAGATAATACCACACGTACGAAGGGTCTGAGGCGGATTGAGGAGAATTTCCCGTACCATATCCGCTGTAGCGAAGCGTAAAAACTATACCTTCTTCTGTTCCCATATCTGACAGATTTTCTCCGTCCCCCTCCTCATCAGACACATTTTCCCCGTCAGTCTCCTCATCAGAAGCTGAAATCCGAAATCCAAAGCGCTCCAGCATGGAAGTGTTCAAATCGCTTATGAGTGAATCTATCATCTCAAACATGAGAGACAGCTGCTCCTGTTCCATATAATCCGTATTTGCGCGTGAGCCCAGATACACGGTCATTTTATCACTCTTTGAGCTGTCATAATCTATCAGCCATCCATGATAGTCCCCTTCTTCATCGAACGCGTACAGGAGTACTTCCAGCGAAAGGATCGTCCCATACTCGTCCATCTCAAGAACCAGCGTATCTGCCGCATACAGCTCCCAGTTCCGGTTCAGTCCACACTCCTCTTCCAGAGAATCCAAAATCCCGTTCAGGCCATTTGCCAGGAAATCGCGGTCTGTATCATCCAGCACAATACTTCTTGTAGTCTTTCTGTTATGCAGGTAAGTTCCCAGCCTCCCGCTGTAAAGCTGTGCAGATTGATAAATCCGGTATCCATAGTATCCTGTCAGCCCAAGCAGGATGACCAGTTCCGTCAGAAGAACCCACTTTGACCACTTTGCTCCGATCATCTTTTTGCCCGGTTTCTTTTTCCTGATAAAATAAATGATCGTCCAGATCAGAAACCAGAAAAAACCGCAGGCAAAAGCCGCCGCGATCAACGGGAGTCTCTGCCGGACTCCTCCGTACTCACAAAGGCTGCACAGTACTGACAGGCCAAAGCCATATATGATCAGAGACACTGGATTCAATAATACCGCCCAGTATAATTTTCGGTTCATAAGAATACCCTCCATATGAATTCACTGATGCCTATTCTCAGAAGGAAATGATAAGAAGCTTCAGCTCAAGGGCGGAAGGTACTTATATTCCTTTAAGGATGCTTTCATAGCAGGGCGTGAGGACTGCGGATATAATGCCAGGTCTGCAAAAAAGAACAGTTTTGACGCGGCTGACTACGAAAATAAATCCGACAGCTTCGGGACTATTGTCCTTGAATCCGATGCTGACCTGCCCCCGGTTACTGCCTATACCTCTTTTACTGACCGCTGGCAGGTAGAACTGGTCTTCAAGCAATATAAGTCTGATATCGGCTTAACGGATACGCGGGTTCAGGGCGACTTTTCTGTCAGAGGTTCAGAATTCATTAATTTTATTGCCACGGTGATCACATGCAGGATCATCAAGGAAGCAAAAGCTGCAGGCCTGCTGGAGGATGAGACAACAATTGAGGACATCTTGGAAGACCTTGGGGAAGTCTGGTGCAAGACGGATGCGCCTGACAACGAAGAGCCGGTAATCGGCGATGAATATTGGGTCAACTGTCTGGAAACCGAGGCAGGCCACGAAAGAATTCTGTTGATGCTGGTTCGAAAGTCGAAGCATAATTGCTCACTCAAGGCACAATACTTCAGGCACTTACAGGCGTCATATACTTGTCGGCGTCCTTCTCGGTCAGGCCATACTTTTTCATGATACGACTTCGAATATCAGCCAGAGGCATATCTATATCCCGGTATGCTTCAATCATAGAGTGAATTGCCATGGTGTTTGCGGCATCTTTTAGTTCCTTCAATTCTTTTTCCCGCGCTTTAGTTGCATCCTTCAGCTTTTTCTCGCGTCTCCGAGCGGCTTTTCGTTCTTCCTTCCTGACTTCCTCTTTTGCGTCTTCGATAGCATCATCCCATCCTTTACACACGTTGACCACCTCCTGTTCCGGTTTAATATTGATCTTCACCTTTGCGCAGTCTCTGAGAACCTGCGCCGCTTTTCTGTCCATGCTTTTGAATGCGTCATCGCCGTTCACAAGTGCCGCCAGTTTTTTCTTGTCCTGGGCCACCTTCATGAACTTCAGTACCTGCCCCAGATTGGTGGAGAACTTGTCGAAATCCTCATCACTCATCCTGGCCGGTTCAATCAGTAATACCCTGTAGTCCTGAATGTAGGGCAGCAGCCGTTCGTCCGGCGGATCAAAGAGCTCCATCAGGCTCAGCGCCCCCTGCCATGGCTCTGTCCCAAAGTACAGGCAGATGGTGATCACAGGCAGCAGGCGATCCTCTTTGCGCATTCCGGACAGAAACTCATCAGATTTGACCAGATCGCCCTTCGACTTGTGCATAGATCGCAGGCCTTCCACCTGTTGAGCGTACTGTAAACCGTCGTAGACGATGTTGCGTACAGCCATGGCATAGTGAATATTTGTCTGTGCCTCAATCCCCATGATTACATAGGCGCAGTGGTCATCCTTCATCACGCTGGCTTTGTGAACTGCGTCACGGAGGCGGTGGATGAATTTGCTGCTTCTTTGTCTCCTGTTGGAACGGGGCTGCTTCTCCATGCCGACCCAGCTCTCGTTGAACACATTCAGGAGAAGGGCTGAGTCTACTGGCTCAAGGGCTTCCGGGTCTATGACCTTTTCCCCACCGTAAAGATAATAGTTCACTGCGTCAGCAAAGATATCTGCGTCGCTGATGTAATCTTTTGCAGAGTAGTCCGGCTGTCCCATGGTACTCATTCCTTTCTGAGCACCCGGCATCTGAATTTCTGCTTACACATTAACACAACAAATTGGATTATTCAAGCACGATTTATATATGTATCAATTGATTCCTGTGCTTTTTCATTTGTTTCAAAACCCCCATGCCCGCGCACTTGGCACCACCATAAATGAAACTGTGCAGG
>JAJPYH010000040.1 GCA_021205045.1 Lachnospiraceae bacterium
GCTGTACGCTATTTTTCGTCTAACCACTACTATCTAACTGTTTCAAACTTTCTCCTTCTGACCCATAGGCTATACCTCCTTCACTATTTGATTTTATTACATATTAACGCTAAAAATTCCGGGATGCAACTATTTTTAGTTGCATCCCGGAATTTTTTCAAAAGTTTATCTGAAATCTCTACCTCATAAAAGTCACAAAACTGTCACAATGAGTATCCATATAATAGAACACCATATTACCATCCGCATCATAGCTCATCAGGCACAGCCGCCCGTCTGCCAGAAAACCATACCCGATTACACTCTCTCCGGTAACCGGCAGTTCTTCCTCTATAATCATTCTCTTCGTGGTATTCCTGTCATAAGCGACCACACCCGCAGTCAGATGATAAACCATCACATCAACCTCATCCGCTCCGGGTGCGATGCAGGAATAGCTGCTTCCAGCATCCGGCAGGCTGGGCTCCTCCTGGAAGGTACCGTCATCAAAAATATTTCCCAGATACCGGGTGCCATCCTCCTGACGGACAACAGCATACACCAGGCCGGAGGCGCCCACTCCCACTGTCTCCACGGTATCTGTGCACTCCACCTTTTCATTCAGGCTCCCTTCCGAAGATATGGATACCAGCCGTGTTCCCTCACCGAACCAGTAATTGCCCTTCCGGTCCACCGCAAAGGAAACAGGAATTGCCTGCTCCTCCTGGAAAAATTCCGTAGTGTCAATACATTTCAGAATACTGCCTGAGCTGTCTATGATCGTAATACAGCTTTCCTCAAAGCTAACCGATTCCAGCTCCTGTCCATTCAGGCTGACCATCTCCGTGGCAAACCACAGAATATGGCATTGATCATCTGAATCCACGTACATATTGTACGCTCGCATTCCCTCGCTTACGTTCAGCGTAAACTCCTCAAAACAGTCCTCTTCCTGCTCCATATAACCAAAGAAATACTCATCATTCCTGATTCCGCACACATACAGAGAGCTTCCGCCTACCGCCAGAATCGACTTGGTAAAATTCTCGCCGGCGTAGACTACAGAGACGTCAGACCCGGAAGCAGAGCCGCTTTCATCCTCGCCGTCAACGGCCGCCTTCTCAGTACCTTTCTCCTCAGAATCTGAATTCTCTGAAGCGGAGTTGTTCTCATCCAAATTCGATACCGCAGAAGAACTCTGTTCCTCCCCGCTGCCTGTGGAACAGGCAAACATCGTTCCCGTGAAAGCGATTGTCAGCACTATGGCTATTAATCTGATTAAATTCTTTTTCATTGACATTCGACCTCCTTTTTCATTATGTCAATTTTCCAAACCCTATCCTTCTTCAAAACAGCTATTACACCACATAGTTGAAACAGTTTCTGTATTTACATGCAGCTCATTTTCCAAGACTCTGCGCATTCTTACTCCCCCTGCTCCGCCAGGTACAGACTCACCCGATTCTGTATCAGCGCAGCCACATCTTCCCTGGACTTCTGCCCGGAAAAATAAGAATCCGCCTCCTCCGTGATAATGGTCTGAATATCTGTATGATACCTGTGCTTGCCGTCCACCCGGGCAATCATGGCGCGAACCGCGTCCACATCCTCCTGACTTGCCTTATATACAAAAATCGTGCTGTCATAGGAAGCCTTCCACATGATCTCATTGATGCCGCTATCCGCGCTGTTGACCACATTATCCTCCATCGCCTCAGCCATCACTTCGTCAAAAATCTCCTGCACAATGGAAAAACCGGAACCGGAATAGCCATTGAAAATATAATACTTCACAAATTCCCATGCGGCCTCCTGATGCTCTCCCGCGGCATTGATACCCAGCTCCACGCCGCTGAAATAAGCTGTAGTACCGGAACCGGCGGTGGTGGGCAGACCAATGACTTCCACAGCCTCGCCGTACAGCTCACACTGAATCTGATAATCCGCCACACAGCTGATGATTCCGTAGGACAAAAGCTCCTCCCCGCTGTTGATGCTGGCCTTTTGCCCTTCAGCTCCATAACCGCCGGTGTAATTGTACTCCTGCGCAAATTCCAGAAGCTGATAGAATTCCTCATTTTCAAAATCGCAGGTTCCGTTGTCCCAGTCAATAAAACTGTCCATATATAAGGTACACAAGGTAGTCAGGATAGGTTCATCCGACATCAGACCATAGATCGAATTGATGTTCCCGCCGTTCTCCTCAAGGATCTGCACCAGCTCATCCATGGAAACTCCATACCTGCCCTGTACTAAGGAACTGCCTCCCCACAAAGAAGTGATCCGAAAAGCCGGGGCGATGCTGTAGAGCTTTCCGTTGATCTCATAAGGCTCCAGAATATTGGTCAGCAGCATCTCCTTATCAAAGTCCTCATCCTGCTCCATCAATTCATACAGATCGGCAAAAACTCCCAGCCCCGCCAGTGCCTCATAATCAATCATACCTGTAAAGAAGATATCCGGCGCCTTTCCCAGGACAATATCAAGACTCAGCTGCAGCGCGGCCTCATCATATCCGTAATAAGAACCCTCCCCATAATAATCGATGACCTCCACCTGGAAATCTTCATTGGCCTGATTAAATTCCGCGACGGCGGTGAGCAGCTCAGGGAAATCCTCCGGGAGAAGCATTCCCAATGTGAGAACTGTCTTCCCGTCGGTATTGGTTTTTGCGGCAATACTTTCAGAGGTTGAAGTCTCTTCAGAACCATTTTCGGCAGATGTGTTTTCAGAGAAACTGTCTTTGAAGGATGAAGCCCCGGAACCCAGCGTATTCTCCTCTATGGCAGATAGCTTTCCCTCATCCGCGTTCGATGAGCCGCAGGCCGGTAAAAACAGTAAAACGCCAATTAATAGAAATGACAGAATAATAAAGTGATGTTTTGAAATGTTTTTCTTACTCATATGCGTTTCCTCCTCAAGCTCATTGAGCAGTCTTCAAAAGCTTCCCGTTTGAAACGATCCGTTGCTTCTGTCTTCCTCCTGGAGCTTTTTCAATGCATTTCCATCATACAAATTGCTTGTAAATTTTTTGAATCCAAACCATCTCGAAGTTGTTATATACCAAACCGCGATCAGCGCAAAAGGAAGCAATCTTCGTTTCCTGTCTGAGCAATTCCCTGTATAATAAACAAAGGCGCATCTCGCCCGTGAAAAATTCACAGGCGAAACACACCTTTCCCAAATACTTTATTCCATTACTTCGATATCCTGTTGTCCATTCTCAGAGCATCCGCACTCTTATCCAAGTACAACCCTGCATTTTCTTTTATAACAGGCAATCCCATATTTATAGATTGTCTCGTAGCCTTCTCTTCTCAGTTCCTCCTCGTAATGGTTTTCTTCGATCTGACGAAATGCTTCCCCAAGCGTGGCGTCATAATTACCTCTTTCCGCATACTTCACTTCAATAATAATGCCAATTTCCTCATCCTCCGCCTCAATCAGGATATCACTGTAACCGTCGCCGCTCTCACGATTGGAACGCACATACCAGTTTCCCTTAAAGCCCAAAATTCCAAGGAGAATTCCATGATAAAAGTTTTCCTTAACAGGTTTTCGTACAAAAGTGTCCCGTACCCCCACCGTTCGGCTCAGATAAGCAGAAAACAGCCTCTCCGTCTCCGCCGCGTCACCGCTTTGGAGCGCATTGCAAAATGCTTTCAGAGTTTCCCCATCCTTAGAGACGTCTTCCTTAAACATCGAAAGAATCTGCCTGGTGAAAATCCGTCGAATTTCCCGGTTGGGAATGGTCAGGCAGTAGCTGCTCTCTCCTGCCATCCCCCGCTGAGTCAGGTAACCAGTCATAAACAGGACACTCCACAGATTGTCGATTGAATCGTAAAGCTGATTATAGGTCAGTTCCTCCCTGATCTCTTTAATCACAGTCTCTCCAGCAATCAGCGCCTCGATCTCACCTTTGGTAATCCCATTTCCCTGCATTTCGATGAAATGGCGAACAATGTCATTGCCGCTGGTATTGGACCAGTAGTCTCTCGGCGCCGCAAGGGGCTTACTTCTTAGCTCATCACAATAGCTGATCACATCCCACGGACAATATATATCCCTGTTTCCGATGCAATACCCGTCATACCATTCCTTCACGACTTCATATCGTTCCGTCAGACCATAATAATCCAGCATATCTTTTACTTCTTCATCCGTAAACCCAAAAAATTCATCAAATTGCACATTCAAAACAGACAAAACCTTCAGATTATTCAATCCTGTAAATATGCTTTCTTTCGCTACACGCAGACAGCCGGTCATCACAGAAAAATACAGACTGTCATTGGTCTTTAATGTCTGATCAAACAACCCTCGAATCAGTGTAACCATCTGGTCATAGTAATTGTTTTCATTGGCCTTGGCCAAAGGCACATCATACTCGTCAATCAAAACAATTACCTTCTGAGAAAAATGTTGATATAACAGTGAGGAAAGCAGATTCAGGCTTCCCATCAGCATGCTGTCCGACATTTCAAAAAAATCAGGCTTTCCCATTTCTACATTGATCAGCTTTCTGTACATTTCCTTTTCCTGCACCGTAAGGCGATCACTTTCCAACAGGAAGTGAAATCTGAGTGCTTCCTTCCCGATCACCGTGCAAAGAATCGCCCTGGCGGTATAAAAATCAAGCCCGCTGACACTCTTCAGGCTGATAAAAATCACAGGAAATTTCCCCATATATGTCTCACAAAGCTCCGTTTCCCCGGCAATTTCCAGGCCATCAAATATTGCCCTGTCGCAGCCAATCTCAAAAAAGCATTTCAGCATGCTCATGTTCAGGGTCTTCCCGA
>JAJPYH010000066.1 GCA_021205045.1 Lachnospiraceae bacterium
GTATAGCACAAAAGCCATTATTTGGCCAGTTATTTATTTTATGTTATACTAGCCTACCCGTACATCGTCTCACCTTGCCTCTTCTCTGAGCTTTTTGCGTATCCTGTACAGCCTGGTCCTGACGCCTCCCCTGCTCATCTGCATATCCTCCGACAGCTCCGCCACAGAGGAGCCGTCCAGAAAATACCCCCGCGCCAGCTTCTCATCGGTCTCTCCATAAAGACTATGCAGCAGATCCTCCATCAGCAGCAGCTCGTAGGCCGGTTCCTCATAAATCATATTCTCCATGTCAAAGGCTTCTGTGCACAGTGCGGCGGATCTCTTGGTCTTGCTCAGGATATGCTTTGCCGTCAGCAAAAGCCAGCCGCAGGGATTGGGGTGGCATCTGAGCATGTTCCATTTCTCCAGCGCCATCTTGTAGGTCTCCTGGACTATGTCCTCTCTCCTGACGGTTCTCCACTTTGGGCCACAGATACTGGCGAACCAGCTCATTGGTGCGCCCGTAAAAGCTCTCGAAGCCCTCCTCCATCAATCGGCAAAATACCTTTTTTTGAAAAATTCATCCAGCGACAGCTGCAGTCCGCAGCAGATATGCCAGATTGTAATAATGCCGGGATTTTGGCTTCTCCCGTAAATAATGCTTTTGAGTGTGGACGGATGTACTCCGGAGAGCCGGGCCAGCTCTGTGACGGTGATTCTCCTCGCCCTGCACAGCTGTAAAATCCTGTGTATGAGCTGTTCTAAAAGCTGCTGCTCCTCCGGCGTCGGCCTGGGAAGCTTACAGCTGTTCTTTGGTAAGGGATTATCTTCGGTACTAACAAGCAAGCTGTCCATATAATCTCCTTCCACGGAAAACTGGATAAGTGACTGCTTCTCAGTCAGCCTGAAGGGATATCAGGCCTGACGGGCCTTTTGAAACCTTTCAGATCGGCTGTGAACAGTGACAGGTATTCCGTGAAAACAGTTTACACGACAACTGAAAAAAATGTAGACGATATGTCGTCACTTTAGGTTTGCAAAACTTTTATCTGCAATACCGGGGCAAAATCGCGTGTTTACCTTCGGGCCTGACGAACCTGATTATGGATTTCAAACCGGCTGTAAACAGTAACTCGAAATAAAACGCTACGACGGTGCCTTCATAAAGGTCACCGTAATCAGCGACCCCACTCCTTCCTCACTCTCCAGCTCCAGCGCGGCCCCATGGAGGGACACAATATGCTTGACAATGGCAAGCCCCAGGCCGGTGCCGCCGGTATCCCTGGAACGGCTCTTGTCCACCCGGTAAAACCGCTCAAAAACTCTGCTCTGGTGTTCTTTGGGAATGCCGATGCCAGTATCCTTCACACGCAGCACCACCGTATCCACCCGGTTCTGGACGCATACTTCAACGGAACCATTTTCCTTATTGTACCGGATGGCATTGTCGCACAGATTATAGACCAGCTCCTCCAGCATCTCCTTATTGCCCGGCACCACCGCGCACTCTCCGGTCAGGTTTAAGCTCACCTTATGCTTCTGGGCATTGATCCTGAGCATATCCAGACAGGCCTGGGCCACCGGATACAGATCCACGTGCTCCAGCTCCATGCCCGGAGAGGCAGAATCCAGTTTTGACAGCTCCAGAATATCATTGATCAGCGTCAGTAGCCGCCCGGCATTTTCATGAATCTCTTTGGCAAAGTGCCTGGCATCCCCATCCCGGGCCATTCCCGAGCTGATCAGCTCCGCGTAACCGGAAATCACCGTCAGGGGAGTTTTCAGCTCGTGGGACACATTGGCCGTAAATTCCTGGCGCATCTGGGCGGATTCCAACAGATCCATATGCTGCTTCTGGATGGTCTCCAGAAAGGGCTGCAGCTCCTCGTAGGCAGGCTCGGTCTGCGGCTTATCCAGATTGTCGGCCAGCGTCTGCATGGGGCGCAGGATGCTTCTGGTCAGCAGGGTGGCCAGCAGAAGGCAAAGAAGCCAGCAGACCGCCCCCACCAGAATCACAATGGGCAGCACATGAAGATACAGCCCCCAGATGCTGCTGCCGTCCCGGCCCACACGGATCACGATATCGTCATCCAGCTTTAAGGCCACATAATAAGTGGAGCGGTTCAGTGTATCCGAGCGCCGCACCGCCTGCCCCTCGCCGATCTCCCAGGCGGAAATAATCTCCTCCCTGTCGCTGTGATTCTCCATGGAGGAGGCCTCCACCTCATTGTCGTAGAGCACCGTGCCGTCCCGGCTGACCACCGTCAGGCGGAAATAGTCTCCCGCGCTGTCGTACAGCTCCCAGTCCATGTGGGCGTTTTTTTCCGATTGTAAAATTAACTGCCCGTAGCCCCGGATGTCCCCGTACATCTGCTCCCGGAACAGACGGTAAAAAAGGAGGCTGGAAAAGACCATGGTCAGCAGAATCGCCAGAGTCACCACCAGCATAAAATGGCTGTATATTTTCTTTTGGTGTTAGTCCGTAAACGGGTCGTTTTGGCCAAAGTTCTATATTCAGGGCATACTATACTGGTATTTCTGAAAGCCAGATATTAGGCCACCGACCCAAATCCGGACTAACACCTTTCTTTTTCATAGGTTTTCCTGATCCATAATGTATCCCACGTTGCGGACGGTTTTAATCATGCTGCCCGCCTCTTTGAGTTTCTGACGAAGGGTCTTGATATGCATGTCAAGGGTACGGCTCTCTCCCTCAAAATCCGTCTCCCAGACCTTATTTAAAATCTTTTCCCGGGTGGTGACGGTGCCCGCGTTGCTCATCAGAAGCTGCAGAAGCTCAAACTCCTTGTAAGTCAGCTCCACCAGCTGCCCCTGCACATGCACCTCATGCTTTTCCTTATCCAGCAGCACCGGGCCTAAGGAAAGCCTCACCTCCTCCTCGCTTTCCCCGGGCAGACGGCGCAGCAGGGCCTTGACCCTGGAGATCATCTCCATGACGCCGAAGGGCTTGCAGATATAATCATCCGCCCCGAAATCCAGCCCCTTGACCCGGTCAAGCTCCGTGGTCTTGGCCGTAACCATGATCACCGGAATATCCTTTGTCAGCGTCCGGCTTCTGAGTCCCTTTAAAATATCCAGGCCGCTTTGATCCGGCAGCATGATATCCAGCATAATTAACGCCGGGAATTTCCGGTTCATGGCCTCGTTAAATTCCTTCGCCGTGGGAAAGGTCTCCACCTGATAGCCCACATTCTGCAGGGCAAAGCTTTCTATTTCCGCAATATTGGTGTCATCCTCCACCACATAAATTAATGACATGATTCTCTCCTGTTCTTTTTCACTTCTGCATTTTATGACCTTGGGGACCGCAACGACCCTTTTGTCGCTTTAATCATTTTATAAATCTCTGCTCTTCTGAAATTTATGAATTTCCACTCCTCATTTGCGTTCTTATTCTTTTACAGAATATTTCCATTATGCTCTGCCCATAGCAGCGGGCACGCACATTATGCGTCCCAACAGTCAGGCGCTCTGTTACCCGGTGACCCACAGCAGTAGGCACGCGCATTATGCACTCTCACTCACTCTGCCGCATTTCCTTTTCCTGCGGCAGCACGTATTTCTGAGCATAAAACCGCTTCAGCTTCTGAAAATTCTCGTCCACCTCCCGCAGCCGCTCCTCATCCTCACTGTGAATATTGAAATTCTCCTCCTTCATCTGAATCAGATAAAGAGCAATATTGGCACAGTGATTGGCCACCCTCTCATAATTGTTGGTAATCTCCGCCAGCACCAGCCCCAGCTCAATGGTGCACTCGCCCCGATGGAGCCTCTTTAAATGCCGGTCGTTCATCTCATTGCCCATCTGGCGGATGACCTCCTCCAGGGGCGCGATTCTCACCGCGTCGGATATATTTTCATTGGAAAATACCCGCAGGGTCTGGTCCATAATCTCCTGGATGGCATGGGTATAGACCCGCAGCTCCTCAATGGCCTGGGCTGAGAAATCGGTTTTCTTTTCATAGAGAAGCTTCGCCGACCTTCCCACATTTCCGGCATGCTCGGCAACCCGCTCAAAATCATAGATGCAGTGCTGTAAAACCGTGATTCCGTGGCCCTCCCCGGGGGAAGTGGTCCGGGCGGCCAGCTGATAGAGATATTTTCCGATCTCATCCTCGTAGGTGTACACATCCCGCTCCATCTGCTCGATTCCTTCGGCCGTATTCTCATCATACTCTCTTAACTGCTCCATGGCAAGAATCATTGTGTCGCAGGTGGTAATGGCCATCTGCATGGACACCGACTTGGCTCTGACCAGGGCGTATCCGGGCATATCCAGGAAACGCCTGTCAAGGGCGCGGATATTTTTCTCCACCGGAGTCAGGTTCTCATCCGGCACCTCTTTTTCATCCGGAATGGTCAGGCAGGCCAGCTTGCCCAGCCAGTCTGCGAAGGGCAGCAGCACTATCGTGGCCGCGATGTTAAAGGCACTGTGAATCACCGCGATATTGGCCGCGCCCACCACATCATCCAGAAAGGCGAAATTCACAAAGGAATTGACGGAATAAAATACCGCCATAAACAGAACAGTACCGATCAGATTGAAATAAAAATGCACCAGTGCCGCCCTCTTTGCGTTTCTGCTGGCGCCCACCGAGGACAGCAGCGCCGTCACACAGGTTCCGATATTCTGCCCCATGATGATGGGCAGGGCGGTGCGGTAAGTAATGGAACCGGTGGCGCACAGAGCCTGCAGAATTCCCACCGAAGCGGAGGAGGACTGAAGTTTGAAACAGTTAGATAGTAGTGGTTAGACGAAAAATAGCGTACAGCAAA
>JAJPYH010000279.1 GCA_021205045.1 Lachnospiraceae bacterium
GGTGATGATTGTGTGGCTGCCGCTGCTGTTTGATTCGGTAATTCAGCTGTACCACAACATCCGGTCCAAAAAGCGGATGCTTCTCTCTCTGTCGGCACTGTGCTTTTATGTGATGTCAGCATTCATTCTGGCGTCACATTGCAATGACCTGAAATACAGATATGTGGCGGTGGCCATTTTCCTGATTCCCTTCTGTGTCTATGATACAGGAGAGAATTTCCGCAAAAATATGCTGACCGGCCTTATCAACGGCCTGTGCGTCGGTTTTGTGGTGACCCAGCTGTACGCCTTTCTTTTTGTGCCCTATCTGTTCGGCTTTGAGAGGTACCGTTCCTACCGCCATTACACCACCTTTGCAGGGGAATCCTATATTCTGTTTTTTATCGCGCTGTTCCTGAAACATTTCCTTTTAAAGGAAGCCGGAGCAAAAAGGTGGAAGAGAGGTGCGCTTTATTTTCTGTCCGTCTTTGATCTGTCGCTGATGTATCTGGCGGGCGGCCGCTCTCCGGTGCTGGCGGTGATTTTTGTGACCTTTGTCTTTCAGGGAATCGATGTATTCCGCCGCAAAAAAGGACTCAGACTGTGGAAAAAGATTCTTCATACTGTGTGGAAAAGCGCCGTTGTGGGGATTCTTTCACTGGTATTATTTCCCCTGGCCTACTGCGCGGTGCGCTATATGCCGGAAATCCTCAACCGGCCGGATTATCTGGATTCCATTTATAACCGGAGATATTCCATTGTGACCAATTTCCTGGGGAGCCATTACCAGTATGATAATGAGTATAAGCAGTACTATTATGGTGAGATGAGTGATATGGACGCTGTCACATTTTCGGAGGCGCTGACCTTCTGCCTGGGCAGGATCATCCCCGGAGCGGACTATATCATTCCCGATTACTTCTATGAGAAGGCGGAGCAGAATAAAAAGGACCGCTACGACCAGTATCTGGAACTGGGAATTGTGACCCAGGAGGAGTACGACGAATATATTTACGCGCTGGAGCATTATGATGAGATCATTGGCGCCTGGCCGGGGGATCATCTGGACTTTCTGAAAATTGATGAGGAGACAAAGGGCGAAAGTGAGCTGAATCCTTATTTTGTAAATCTGTATGAAGCCTCCAGTATGGAGGTCAGAAGCGCCATTCATCAGTTTGCCATTGAGAGGCTCAACTGGACGGGGCATGAGTACGGGGAGTTTCAGTTTTATGAGGGTTATGCCTATACCATGGAGCTGACGGTGCTTCCCCATGCTCATAACGTATTCCTGATTATGGGATACAATTACGGGATACCGGCCATGATCGCTTTCATTGCCATGTTTGCGGCGGCAGTGGTAAGCTCCGTCAGAGCCTATCTCAGAAACCGGAGACTGGAGGAGCTTTTGCCGGCCATGCTGATCATCGGCATGAGCATTTTCGGCATGTATGAGCTGGCCTTTGATTTTCTGTACGACAATGCTTATACGGTGATGATCCTTTTCTGTGTGATCGGTCTGAAAAGAGAGGAGCACCGCGCCAAAAACAGTGAAAAAAACAGCCTTGCCGAAAAATAAAAAAAGTGCTTGTAATTTTGCTCAACATTGAGTATAATCATTCCTGTTGGAAATCACTCAGGTGAATTGCCACTGTGGCTCAGTCGGTAGAGCGACGCACTCGTAATGCGTAGGTCAGGGGTTCGAATCCCCTCAGTGGCTTTTTGAGAAACGGGGCAGGAATGTGCTCCGTTTTTTTAATGAAATGAATGTTACGGATGAAAAGGAAATGATGCCGGCTTTGGAAGGAAGGCTGGCGGAAAGGATGATATGATGGACAAACGTATTCTGGGCTTTCCCTTTACCAGGCGGCTTCAGGTGCCCCGTAAAGGCGTGTACTGTGTGACGGTTCGGCTCTCCGGAGGCAGGACCGGCGTCAGAAACCTGAACCTCTATACCGGACGGAGAAATCTGATCCGCCGGGATATGGAGCTTGCGCCTGGTGAGTTGTGTACCGTTGCATTTTATGCTCATGTGTGTGAATATATCCCGGTGGTGGGAGAGGGGGCGAAGCTGGATCTGAGCATCACAGTGACCTTGCTGGGGGACGCGGACTGTCTGGCGGACTGTTTTCTCTCCATGGCCGCGGAGGAAGCTTCTGTTCCCACAGTGTTTATCGGGGGAGACTCTCTGGTGGCGGATTATGAGGCGGAGTATCCCTATAATCCCCTGATGAACTTTGGAAGCTGGGGACAAAATCTGCCCCAGTATTTTCAGGGAATGGCCTTCTGCAATCAGGCCCACGGGGGACTGACCACCAATTGCTTCCGGCAGGACGGCCACTGGAATATTGTCCGGGACAATATCCGGCCCGGTGATGTGTTTATGATGCAGTTTGGCCACAATGACCAGAAACGGCGCAATCTGAAGGCCTTTGTGCAGTACGCTTCTAACCTGCGCTGGTATATCAGTGAGGTGAGGGAGCGGGGCGGGTATCCTGTGATTGTCACCTCCATGAGCCGCATCCCCGGTAAGGATGGGGATGGGTGGTATGATCTGCTGGAGGAGTATGAGCAGAGCTGTCTGAGGGTGGGGAGAGAATGCCATGTGCCGGTGATCAATCTGCACGATTATTCCTTCCGGCTTTTTTGCGAGAAGGGGGTGGACTGGTGCAGGGACTATTTCATGGATGTGACCCATACCAATGACTATGGAGCTCTTCTCATGAGCCGCTTTATTGCAGGGGAGCTGGTGAGGCAGAATGTGGAGCCCTTTGTCTTACATAGAAACGATTTTGACGGGGAGCCATGGACGCCGGAGACGTCGCTCAGGCCCCGGGAGGCGGTGGCAAGCAGTGAGAAGGAAGAGCGGCCGGTGCTGCCCCACGATCTTCCAAAGCTGCCCTACGCGGACTGCCGGGGAATTCCTCAGGAGCAAAAACTCAAGGAGGCCATGTGGAAGGGGCTTCTGGACCCCTGCATTCTTTATTTTCATCCCTTTGAGGAGATGCCCAGAGGGCAGTTTCTGTATCTGTTTTTCAAGGCCATGCCTGATCGCGTCAGAAAGCCCTGGAGCGGGGTTTACTGCGATGTATACCGCTATGAGTGGGACGCAGGGAATATTCAGGCGGCTTATGACAGTGGCCTGATCGATGCCTCCACCACGCCGGACAGGCGCTTTCGGCCGGACGATGGGCTGACCGGAGGGGAGCTTGCGAGCATTATGGTGCGAAGCCTTCACCCTCTGGGTGAGAGGGAGATTTCCATGGAGGACTGCGAGAAGGAAGCGGAGAAGCTGGGCCTTTTGTGGGATGGATATTCCGCCGGAAGGTGGGTCAATCGGGCGGACTGCACCGCTGCGCTGGTGAATCTTATGGATGTCAAAAGATGAGGCTAATGATTGTCCGGAACTGCCATGAAATCTTTTTCTGACAGGACCTTCTGACAGTCCGGCATCTCACTTTTCATACCTGGGGTTCCACCCAGCCGGAATACTCGTAAATGGTGGTTTCCTGTACAGGCTTTTCCTGCAGCATGATGTCCCGGCGAAAATCCCGGGGGGTGGTATTCATAATCTGCTGGAAGTGGCGGTTAAAGCTGGAGAGCGTATGATATCCCACCTGCTCGGAAATCTCCAGGATGGATTTCTGGGTGCTGCCCAGAAGAATACAGGCTCTTGTGATCCGGGTATTGTGCAGATAATCCAGGGGCGCCATATTCATGATTTCCCGGAAGATGCGGCGGAAGTGGGTATCGCTCATGTGGCACATTTCCGCCAGGTCTTCCACAGTAAATTGCTGCATATAGTTTTGTGTGATGTAGTCCAGGACAGGCGCGATGACCAGGCGGTTGTCGCAGCTGGGAGACATGTTTAACCTTTCGTTTTTGGACTCAGAGGGGAGGCCTGCGGAGCCGCTGACAAGGCCGGCATCTTCCTCCGCCCTGTAGATTTCAATATAAAGAGCCAGCAGCAGTCCTTTGGCGCAGACCTCGTAACCGGCGCGCTTCTGGGTCAGTTCACGCATGGCGGAACGCAGCAGACTGGAAACCTCCGGATACTCATCCTGATGCAGAATAAAGCGGAAGGTTTCCAGAGACAGAGAAGATAAATTGTACTCCCGGTTGGTGATGGGGAGAATTCCCTTAAAGAATCCCCGGGGATTAATCATCAGAAAACTCCAGTAGCTGGAGGTGCCGGGGTCGGAGCAGGTGGTGTGAGGAATGTTTTCGGGAATCACGGTGATATCCTCTTCCTGAAAGCGCAGAGTCTCTCCACGGAATTTCATGGAGCCGGTTCCCCGGAGGCAGAGGCCGATTTCCATACAGTCATGAAAGTGCAGACGCTCGCTGGGGGTATCCGATATTTCCCACTCCTTGCCGTCTAAAAGCAGCATGACCGGAAAACTGTGATCCAGATTATATTTGCGGTATTCTATGATTTGTTTTGTCTTTGGCATGGATTTCTTTCACCTGTTTCTGTTATTCTTTGCGTCATTTTGTAAATTATAATGAAAATGCTGTGGAAAAACAATGTTTTTTCTGTGTATTTCCGCAATTTTATATTTTTTTCCTTTATAATGTGCCCAAAAGAGGGGAAAACCGGATGACCGGTTTTTTACAATGCCGGATTCATAAGGCTTTTCGGATGTATTTTTATTTCGAATTCATAAAAACAGACAAAAACATCGACAAAAAATATCAATTTTTGTCAAGCATTTTTGAAAATGTCCCGAAAAATCTTTAACATTAGCCCCGAC
>JAJPYH010000187.1 GCA_021205045.1 Lachnospiraceae bacterium
CCGTAGAAGTGGGACCAATACAAGAGGTGAACCCTGCCGTAGAAGTGGGACCAATACAAGAGGTGAACCCTGCCGTAGAAGTGGGACCAATCTTGACAGAAGCTGTGCTGATTGAGCACAGCTTCTGCTGTTTCAGGAGGAAAGATGATACATAAACTGTTCTTATTTTTAATGTGAAAGCTATGATCGACAGCGCCGCAGCGCCTGCCTATCTCTTGATATCGTAGCTCATATTCATCAGGTTGCGGATGGTGTCCACATCGTCCGTGATATTGGCGTCGCCCCGGATGGTGTGCTTGATGGCGCTGCTGGCCACCGCGAAGTTGATCATGTCCATGGCCTTGTAGTGGTGCATCATGGCGTAGATTAAGCCGCTGGCGAAGGCGTCACCGCCGCCTACGCGATCCAGGATGTTGAAGGTAAACAGGCGGCTCTCGAAGGTGTGCCCCTGATACCACATGAAGGCCTTTAAGCTGTTCTAACTGCCGCTCAAGGCATAGCGCACATGACGGGCGATGCATTTGATGTTGGGATAGCGCTCGATGAAGTGCTCGAAGATTTCCTCCTGCTGCTCGTAGCTGGGCTGGAGCGGAACGCCGTCTTTCCAGTCGCCCATGCTGTGGTCAGATTCATCCTTCCACAGGTGATAGGGTTCGATGCCCAGCAGCACGTCCACGTAGGGCAGACACTGGGTGCAGAAATCTCTGGCCTCCTCCCAGGTCCACATCTTGCTGCGGAAATTACCGTCGAAGCTGACGGTCATCCCCAGCTCTTTTGCCGTCTTTAAGGCGTTCATGATCAGCTCCTGGCAATTCGGGCCAATGGCCGGGGTGATGCCGCTTAAGTGCAGCCAGGTGAAGCCCTCCAGAAGCCCCTTCATATCATAATCAGAGAAATCAAATTCGGAGATGGCGCTGTGCTTGCGGTCATAGGTCACCTTGCTGGCGCGGATGCCGTAGCCGGTTTCCAGATAATAGGTGCCCAGGCGGTGGGTCGGGGTCTGTTCGTGGGAGGACAGAATGACCGGGGTGCAGTGCACATCATTGCTGCGCAGCATACGGATGGCGCTCTTTCCGATGCTGTTATTGGGAACCACCGAAAAAAAAGTGCTGTCTACCCCTAAATTGGCGAGGGCCAGGGCGATGTTGGCCTCGCTCCCGCCGTAGCTGGCCTCGAAGGAGGAAGCCATGCGGATTTTCTCATAGTTCGGCGGCGTCAGACGCAGCATGATCTCGCCGATGGTGATGAACTTATTGGCCGCGTCGCTCTCGCGCAGCAGCGGATTTGCGTGTTCCATAAAAAATACCTCCGTATTCAGGATTTTTCCATCTGCGCTTTTGAAAGCACCAACCGCACAGGTGGATGTATTTGCCTTCTTCCAGCTTTCATAATACCCTATGAAACGTAAAATTTCAATAATACTTGAAGAATTGAGGAAATTTTGCTAACATAAAATCTGTGTATGTGAGGCATCAGCAGAGCATCCCATATACCTGCGAGGAGTTCTGAAAAGGAAACAGGAAACGGTTGTGAATAGTTGTCACATTCCGAAATGAGCAAAATAAGGATTTACATATGAAAAAAGGAAATAAGCAAAATATCATTCTGATCGGTATGCCGGGCGCGGGCAAGAGCACGGTGGGCGTGGTGCTTGCCAAGCGCATGGGATATCGTTTTGCCGATTCGGATCTGGTGATCCAGGAGCGCACAGGAAAGCTTCTGCATCAGCTGATTGAGATTCACGGGCTGGAGGGATTCCTGAAAATTGAGGATCAGGTCAACGCGTCTCTGGACTGTGATAAATATGTGATCGCCACCGGCGGCAGCGTGGTGTACGGCAGGGAGGCCATGGATCATCTGAGGGATATCGGTACGATTGTATATCTGAAATTATCCTGCCGTGAGATTGAGGAACGGCTGGGGGATCTGAATGCCAGAGGCGTGGCGTGTAAGCCGGGTCAGACCCTGCTGGCTTTGTATGAGGAACGCTGCCCGCTGTATGAGCGGTACGCGGATATCGTGATGGAGTGCGATGGACAGTCGGTTCGCAGAGTAGTGGAGGAACTGGCGGAGATTCTGAAGGTACGGTGACAGAGGAAAATCAGCGGAAGAAAAGAACGGGAAAGCACGGGAAGACCAAAAAGGCACAAAAGACGAAATCATCCGCAAAAGTCATAAAAATCAAAGGGAGTCCCTGAGGATGCATGAACGAAAGAAGGCAGTTTATGAAAAAGGAAATTGGGAACAGGCGCTGACTGCGGCTTTCCGGGGAATCTGTATGCTTTTATTTGCGGTGTTATCCGGCTGCAGCATGCTTCTGACCGGTTATAATAAGGATACTTCCTATGAGATGATTTTTTTTCGGGAGGATTCTCCGGCCGGAAATCTGGCCGGACTTTTCGCGGCCCTTGTGCTTGTGTTCGGAACTGTTTTTCTGTGGAGATGTCTGCGGCAAAAGCTGAGAATAAAAATGGACACAATGGCGTTATTTGTCAGCATCCTGATGGGAGCGGTCTCTGTCTGGTGGGTGGTCAGCACGAATACGGCGCCAAGGGATGACCAGGCGCTGTTGTGCAGCTATGCCCGCTTTTTTAATGAAGGCGATTTTTCAGGACTGGGCAGAGGGGAATACGTGGGCATTTACAGGCAGCAGCTTGGGATGATCACACTTCTGCGGGTCCTGTTTTTCTTTTTCGGGGCGGGCAATTATCGCTCCTTTCAGTATCTGTCCGCTGTTCTGGCGGGATTTCTGGTGTATTTTGGATATCGAATCGTAAGGGAACTGGCGGGGGAAGAACAGACGGCGGGGATGATTTATCTGCTGTTGATGCTTTGCTGCATTCCCATGTATGTCTATGTCCCGTTTGTGTATGGAGATTTGATTTCCTGTGTTTTCCTGTTCCTGGCGGCCTGGATGCTGTTGTCTGGTCTGAGAGAGTTTTCCTGGAAAAAAGCGATGGTCTGCGGTCTTGCGGCGGGACTTTCTGTGCAGCTGCGGCAAAACTGTCTTATTGTGATCATTGCTTTTGCGCTGGTGCTGTTGATTAAGCTTCTGAGTATACGGAAAAGAGAGGCACTGATTTTATTTTGCAGCCTGATGGCAGGTGTTTTGCTGACCGGCGGCATGGTAAGCGCGATTTACCATGACAAAATTCCGGAGGACAGCGAGTCCATGCCGGTGCTGCTGCATATCGCGATGGGGACGATGTGGGACAGGGAAAATCCGGGCTGGTATGATTTTTATAATCTGGAGACCTTTGAAACGGCGGGCTATGACGCTGCCGCGGCATCGGAGGCCGCCAGGGAGACAATCAGGGATTTTGTGGTAAGTAGTGTGGAGAACCCGGCCTATGCGGCGGACTTTTATTACAATAAAATGATTGCCCAGTGGGAGGCGCCGATGTATCAGTGCCTGGTCATGAATAATGTCATCGTGGGAGAGCAGGGGAGAATTGCAGCAAGCCTGTACCGGGGAAGGCTGAGTCAGCTGGCGGAGGCTTTTATGAATATATTTCAGCTTCTGGTGTATGGTGCGATCCTGATTCTGCTCTTTTTTAAGAGAAAAGAATGGTGCGGCATCGAAAAGTATGTGCTTCTGATCGCTGTCTTCGGAGGGTTTTTGTTTTCTATGATCTGGGAGGCAAAAACCCGGTACGTGCTGCCCTATATGCTGTGTATGATCCCGTATGCGGCGGTGGGGCTTGCCGGGCTGCCGGCTGAAAAAATAACGGCGAAGCTTCCGGTGCGGAAGAACTTCGCCGGGGCATCAGACAACAGGCTTTCCGCAAAGTCCGCAAAGGAATAAGCTGAATGGGCAGCTGTGTCAGGGTTTTATGCGGGGTTCACTGATCCGGAAGACTATTATCGGGATATGGTCTGATGTAAAGAGTGTTCACGCGGGGTTCACATGCACCATGATGTGCTTTACTTTGGGAAAGGTGGCTTCGATGGTGCTGTGGACTCTTTCCGCGATCTCGTGGGCTTCCGTCAGAGAGGAAGAGCCGTCCGCCCGGATCTCCAGGTCCACGTAAATTTTATTGCCGAAAAGTCTGGTCTGGAGCATATCCACGCCCAGCACGCCCTCCTGGGCAAGTACACAGTCGCGGATGGCGGCCTCGGTGTCGTCGTCGCAGGCTTCGTCCACCATTTTGTCCATGGCGTCTTTGTAGATATCCAGGGCGGCTTTTTCGATGAAAAGGCAGATCACCAGGCTGGCGATGGGATCCAGAATGGGGAATCCGGCCCTGGCGGCGGCAATGCCGATGAGGGCGCCCACGGAAGACAGGGCGTCGGAGCGGTGATGCCAGGCGTCCGCCATGAGGGCGCCCGAATCGATCCTTTTAGCGTGATAGCGGGTATAGTGGTACATGGCCTCCTTGGCCAGAATGGATACCAGGGCGGCAATCAGCGCCAGCGTGCCGGGCACGGTGGAGGTATAGTCCTGATGAATGATCTGTGTGACGGCGGAGTATCCGATCCCCAGGCCGGTCAGTGCCAGCACGGTGGCCAGGATGCTGGCTGCCACACATTCCAGCCGTTCGTGGCCGTAGGGGTGCTTTTTGTCCGAGGCCTGGGCGGAGAGCTTCACGCCGATCATCACCACGATGGTGCTGAACACATCGGAGGCGGAGTGGACGGCGTCGCTGACCATGGCCGCGGAGTGGGCGAAAACTCCGGCGAAGAGCTTGAACACAGACAGGGCGATATTGACGATGATGCTGATGAAAGAGACGTGCATGGCGGTCTTTTCAAAATCTTCCTGCGTATGATTTCTTTCTATATTTCCTTCCATAATAAATGAACTTCCTTTTGGGTATTCCCTGCAATATAGCATAATTATATGAAATAAGCAAGCAAAAGTTACAAATATATAAGTAAATTTTTAATGAAAATTAGTTAGTTTCGCTAAACAAACCAATGATTCCCTGACTTACGATGAGATGACGTTTTGGGAGCCTGGTGATATTTTGTAATTCTGTTCCGGCTTCAGATTTCTGATGCGTAAACGGCAGGTATCAGAGACCTGATCTATTTGTTAAATTTGTGTGGAACAGCAGATGAAATTTTCATAAAAACGCGGTTTTACCTTGATTTTACACATTATTCTCATAAAATAATCACAGAATGTTCACCCTTAAATAATTTCATTATGGTACACTCTTTGCCACAAAGAATGAGTGTATTTTCGGGGAGATGCTGCTGTTTTCGGCCAGATGGAAGCGGTAGGAAGCAGACTGTGAATGGCAGCAGGAAAGGACGACACAGACCGACAGGGAGGGGACCATGGGAGAGATACAGCACAGCTTCAAAAGATATGAGAAAAAATGTCTGCTGACGCAGGAGCAGTACCGGGGAATTCTGCCGGTGCTCAAGGCGCATCTGACGCCGGATGAGTACGGGGTACATACAGTCTGCAGTATTTATTATGATACGGACAATTTTGACCTGATCCGCAGATCTTTGGAGAGTCCGGCTTATAAGGAGAAATTCCGGTTGAGAAGCTACGGGGTGCCGCAGCCGGAGGGCATGATTTTCGCGGAGATCAAAAAGAAATACGACGGCGTGGTATACAAGAGGCGGGTGGACGGCTCCACCGGTCAGATTGCCGCGTTTGTGCGGGATGAGGAAAGGATAGAGGGTGAGGATCCTCAGATTCAGAGGGAAATCCGCTGGTTTCTGCATCAGTATCAGCCTGTGCCGAAGGTATTTATCGGCTGTGAGCGGGTGGCGATGCTGGGACAGGAGGATCCGGAGCTTCGGGTGACCTTTGACTGGAATCTGCGCTGGCGCACGAACCGGCTGGATCTGTGTAGGGGAAGCGAGGGCTATCGGCTGCTGCCTGACAATCAGATTGTGATGGAAATCAAGACGCCGGACAGCATTCCGCTGTGGCTGGTGGAGGCTCTCAGTGAGCAGGAAATTTACGCCACAGGCTTTTCCAAATACGGGTACTGCTATCAGCATTATTTAGCCCCGGTGATTTTCAGAAAAGAGAGGTTTTCTTATGCTTAACAGTATTATCGGCAGTTCAGTGACGCTGACTTCCTTCATCGTGATTATTGCGGTTTCCCTGGCGCTGGGTATTATGAACGCCATTGTTTTTTCCTTTAAAGAGAGGCACAGCGCCAGCTTTGCCCTGACCTTGTCCCTGATGCCCATGGCGGTGGCGGTGATCATCATGCTGGTCAACGGCAACGTGGGTACGGGGGTGGCGGTGGCCGGAGCCTTCGCGCTGGTGCGTTTCAGGAGCGTGCCGGGGACGGCCCGGGAGATCGCGGCTATTTTCATTGATATGGGAATCGGGCTTGCCCTGGGCATGGGATATGTGGGTATTGCGGTGATCTTTTTTGCCTTTGCGGCGGTCTGCACCCTGCTTTTGACGGCCATCAATTTTGGCGGCGCATCCAAGTATGAAAAGCAGCTGAAAATCACGATTCCGGAGAACTTTGAGTATGACGGGCTCTTCGACGATGTGTTTGAGGAATACAGCGTCAAATGGGAGCTGGAAAAGGTCAGAACTACCAATATGGGGACGCTTTTTGAGCTGACATATCATATCACCTTTCCGGACAGTAAGATTCCGAAGGCCTTTATTGATGAGCTGCGCACCAGAAACGGGAATCTGACCATTACGATCGGAGATTTCGCGGATAAGGAAATGCTGTAATATGGCTTATTGGAAGGAGCAAAGCGACTGCCGGTAAAACCTGCGACAGTTAAGAGAGAGGATATCTTTGATTTCCGTCATCAAATTTATGCTGCGTAAGGTGAAAATCTGATGACAGGATGTCCCGAATATTCGAAAATTTGAGAACAGGAGTGGGGTTTAATAATGAGGAAAATGGCAAAAATCATAGGAGTAGTGCTTCTGCTGGGCGTGATTGCGGGCGGCGTGCTGTTCTGTGTCCTGTTCGGCGATCAGATCGGCTCCGGAAATATATCAGGAGATTCACAGAGTACGGTGGCGGAGGCAGACAGTGCGGATACCGCAGGGAATGCCGCGTCTTCCGAAGCTGATGGGACGGTGGAAGCGCGGGCGGACATCTCCACCTTAACCCCGGATGAGGACAATCAGACGCAGATTGTTTTTTCGGGAAATACGATTACCGTGGATGGCTCCGGGGCCTCTGCCTCTGACAGCGTTGTGACCATCAGCGACGGGGGAACCTACTCTGTCAGCGGCTCCATGGAAAACGGACAGATTTACGTGGGCGCGGGCGGCAGCGATGAGGTGATTATCATCTTAAACGGGCTGACTCTTTCTCATGAGGAGGAGTCGGTGATTTACGTGGAAAACGCAGGGCAGACCCAGCTGATTCTGGCGGAAGGGACAGTGAACACCCTTCAGAGCGGCACCGCGGTGGAGATCAGCGCTCTGGAGGAGGGGGCGGACGATGACGCCAGCGGCGGCGCCGTTTATGCAAGGGATGACCTCTCCATTTCGGGGGAGGGCATACTGGTGAGCTATGGATACATCAACAACGGAATTCAGACCACCAATAACCTGCTGATTGACAGCGGCACCTATCAGGTGACGGCACTGGGCAACGGAATCAAGGGAAAGGATTCTGTGACCATTACCGGCGGTTTATTCACCATCACGGCGGGCGGGGACGGCGTCAAGTCCAATGATACCTCAGGTGATAATTACGGCGTTGTGACCATCAGCGGCGGTACCTTTGTCATGGAGGTTTACGGGGATGGGGTTCAGGCGGAGACGATGCTGACCATCAGCGGCGGCAGCTTTGACATTGTCACCGGGGGCGGCAGCAGCGAGGCCACTTATTCCTCCTCCGAGAACTGGCGGGTGTACGGCTCCAACTGGGATATGTCCGACGAGACGGACAGCAGCGCCAAGGCGCTGAAAGGCGGCACGAAGGTGACTGTCAGCGGCGGCAGCTTTACCATCGATTCCTATGATGACGCGGTGCATTCCAACGGCTCCGTGGTGATCACCGGCGGCACCTTTGAGATTGCCTCCGGAGATGATGGGATCCATGGGGATGCTTCCCTGGAAATCAGCGGCGGTACGATCAATATTTCCGACTGTTACGAGGGATTGGAAGCCAATCAGATTTCCATTTCCGGCGGAGATATCACACTGACGGCCTATGATGACGGTCTGAACGCCAACGGCGGGAGCACTGCCAGCGGTTTTGGCATGGGCGGGCAGAATTCTTCCGCTTCTTCCACTTCTGATGATTTTCCAACGCTGCGAATCACAGACGGCAGCATTGTTGTCAATGCGGGCGGCGACGGCCTGGATTCCAACGGCGACATTATCATTGAAGGCGGCCTGGTGATTGTGAACGGCCCCACGGACAGTCAGAACGGGGCCATTGACTCCGGCTCTGAATACGGCGGCACCTGCACCATCAGCGGCGGTACTCTGCTGGCGTTGGGAAGCTCTGGTATGGCGGAGGGATTTGCTTCCTCCTCAGAGCAGTGTTCCTTTATGGTGACCATGACAGCCTCCTTCTCCGCGGGAGATGGGCTGACTGTCACGGATTCCGGCGGTAATGTCATTTATCAGTATACGATTACCAAGAGCGGCTCCTCGGTGGTATTCAGTTCCCCGGATCTGACGCTGGGGGCGACCTACACTCTGACAGTGGGAAGTCAGAGCGTGGAGGTTACCTTAAACTCTGTATCCACCACTACCAGAGGCGGCAGCCAGACGACGACCACTCCCGGCGGCCAGACCACTACGACTCCGGATCAGTCCGGGAACCAGACGACGACTCCCGACCAGTCGGGGGATCAGACAACCACTCCTGATCAGTCCGGACAGCAGGATTCGTCCACGCAGATCACGCCGGGCCAGGGCAACATGGGCGGCGGCCAGGGAGGCGGTATGGGCGGCAGAGGCGGCCGGTAGGTCACCCTTGACATTCAGAACTAATAATTCTATAATCAAAAAATAGCCGATCGGCATATTCCATAAAAAGAAGGAACAAATAAAGCCGATCGGCATTTTTGACGGTATAGGAGTTTAAATAAAGCCGATCGGCATTTTTGATAGCATGAGGCTTAAATAAAGCCGATCAGAAAAATCAGGAGAATATTTATGAAAATAGCAGACGCAAAATCCTTTGGAGAAACCATCCGCAAAAGACGGAAGGCACTGCATTATACACAGGCTTACCTTTCCGAATGTACAGGCCTGAGCATCACCTTTATTTCAGATCTCGAGAAAGGGAAACCCAGCATTCAGCTTGAAAAAGCAATTCAGGTAGTAAATATACTGGGGATGGATCTTCTGATAGAGAAACGGGGGGATTAGGATGAGGGAATTATCAGTGTGGATGGAAATCAAAGGTATGCCCGTATATATTGGCAAAATTACCGGGCGTGACAGCGGCGATGCCTGTTTTTCTTACTCGGATGATTACAGAGGCAGATCTGACAGCCGCCCGGTGTCACTCAGTCTGCCATTAGAAGAAGGAGCATTCTCTCCGAAACGGACAAAAAATTATTTTGAAGGGCTGCTGCCGGAAGGGTACACGAGGAAATGCGTTGCACAGAGGCTTCGTGCCGACGAAGAGGATTATTTGTCTATTTTGGCGGCATTGGGAAAAGAGTGTCTCGGCGCGGTAAAAATACTGGAGGAGGGAGTGGACGAGGATGTGCCGGAATATCGTCTCCTGTCCCCACAGGAGGTTGAAGATCTTGCACGGGAGGGAGCGACCGAATCCGCCACGATTGTGACAAAATCACATTTGTCCCTGACAGGAGCTTCGGGAAAGGTAGGATTATATTATGATGAGCCTGATAAGCGATGGTATCTTCCTATTGGAGATGCTCCCAGCACGCACATTGTAAAACAGAGTCATGTACGATTAAATCGGATTGTGGCGAATGAACAGCTCTGTCTCCTGACAGCGAAGCATCTCGGCATCAGTATCCCGGACAGCTTTATCCTGGATCTGTCCGGAACAGGGAAAAAACCCGGCGAGAAAGATGTCCTTTTTGCAACCAGAAGATTCGACAGGGTCTGGAAGGATTCCGGCAGAAAGTTGGATGGGCTGCCTGTTCCTCTCCGGCTCCATCAGGAGGATTTCGCCCAGGCGCTGGGGATCGCGGCAGCGCATAAATACGAAAAGGGCAATGAGGATTATATGGCAAAAATATTTCGTCTGCTGAGCCTGTATTCCGCGAATCCGCTGGAAGATCAGTTTCGACTGTGGGATATCTGCGTGTTCAATTATCTTATTGGCAATACAGATAATCACATCAAAAATCTGTCGCTGTTGTACAGCACCGACCTGCGGAATATACGGCTTGCTCCGGCCTATGATATCGTAAGCACCGCAGTTTATGACAGTAGCAGTGAGAACATGGCATTTGGAATTGGTGGAGAGCGCAATTTATATTCCCTTTCCAGAACATCCTTCGAACGGGCAGCCAGGGATGTCGGACTTGGGGTCAGGATGGCGATGAGGCGGTTTGATACCATGGTTTCCGGGTTTGAGGAAGCATTGAGCCTTGCGTGCGGAACCCTTGAAGCGCAGGGATTTGAAGAAGCGGGACGGATCCGGGAAGAAATCATGAACCGCGGGGGAATTGGGAAATGCTGATTTTCAGGGAAAGGCAATCCGAGTATCTTTGCGGTAAGAAAAGCAAATAACATAGATTGAAAAGAGGACACGCTGTCTGTTCAGAAAAGATTGGACAGCAGTTTTCGTTACCAGGGCAAGTGTTCAGTCTGGCGAATCTGAGGTATGGCCGGGAAGCCATCCCGTCAATACCATGCCGGTGCCAATCAGGATCCCCGCGATAAATCCGAAGCAGTGGACCAGAAAGGCAGTGACGCTGCTGTTGGCAAACACAAAATACACCGCCACGATGACAAAATCCGGTCTGTACCATTTGAAGCGGAATTGATCCGGAAACCGAAGATAACACACCAGCAGACACGCGATCAGGGCAAAGACCCCGCTTGACGCGCCGATATCATAAATCAGGTCGGAAGTTACAACGGCATAAGCAGTTTCCGAGAGAATGCCGCAGGACAGAAACAGGAACAGCGTTTTTCCTCTCCCTGAAAAGGGGGTGAGCAGAGAACTCACAGAGAGCAGAGCCAGACAATTACCGACCAGGTGCCTGAGGCTGTAGTGGCAGAACAGGCAGGTGATGAAGCGGTAATATTCCCCATTCAGGTAGCTCATGCCGGTGGCGCCAAAGAGAAGGTACGCATTTTCTGTACCGGGATATGCAATATAAATCAGAATAAATAAGAGCACAAGGCCGATCGCGGTTATATTGCGGTTGGCCCATTTTATTACCTTTTCAGCCCGGTTTCCGTGATTTGTCATTGGCTTGAAATCAATCCTTTCTGAAAGATTTTGACGTTGAGGGAATGTAGGCGGACAATCCGCGCAGCACCAGGGCCTGCATCATTTGGCTGAATTCCTCGGTATCGATATCTTTGCCCCGCTCATTCCACTGCTGTAAAAGTCCGAACATGGCGGAACTGACAAAGCCGATCAGGTAGTCAAAATTGGGGGTATCCGTTGAAATCGGGATATGAGGCAGCACAAGAGGAACCAGCTCCGTTTTGATGGTCGGCAGAAACCCGGGATCTCCGTTTGGCCCCATCAGGATATACATTTTCTCATTCATGGCCGCAAATATAATGGAAAATAAATTCGTCTGAAACAGATTTCCTGACGCTGAATCCTCAGGCAGTATCCGGAGAATGGTCTGTCTGGTCTCTTCCAGCAATTCTTTTTCCGCATAGGATAACAGGTCGTCCGTATCCGTAAAATATTCATAGAAGGTGCTGCGGTTATATCCTGCGCGCCTTGTAAGCTCATTGACGGTAATCTTGCGGATGGGCTTCTCCTGCGCAAGCGCCCAGAAAGCGTCCACGAATCTCCGGCGTGTTCTGTCTGTGATTTCCAGCTGTTTCTTCATCTTCCCCTCCTGTATTTTTAATAGGTGTGAATAGGAATCTTTTATCCAACAAAAAAAAAATTATTGACGGTTGATGTTTCTGTCTCCCCTGCTTATAATACCTTTATACAACAGGTTGTTGGATAATGTCAAGGAGGATTTTAAATGCAGGTAATTTCAGTGGATCATCTGACAAAGGACTACGGCCACGGCCGCGGTGTGTTTGATGTATCGCTACAGGTAAAGGAGGGGGAGTGCTACGGGTTCCTTGGCCCAAACGGGGCGGGGAAAACTACCACAATCCGGCATCTGATGGGATTTTCCAGACCGGAGACGGGCTCCACGTCTATTTCCGGGATGGACAGCTGGGAGAACAGTGCAAAACTGAAAAATACAGTGGGCTATCTGCCCGGAGAGGTCACGCTGCCGGCGGGGCTGTCCGGGACGGGCTTTCTGCGCATGATGGAGCAGATGCGCGGGGTGAAAAATGACAGCTATCTGAAAATGCTTCTGGAGCGCTTTGATCTGGACCCTGATATCAGTATCAAGCAGATGAGTCTGGGTGTGAAGCGCAAGCTGGCCGTGGTCACGGCCTTTATGCATGACCCGGAGATTCTGATTCTGGACGAGCCCACATCCGGGCTTGACCCGGTGATGCAGGAAACCTTTATTGAGTATGTCAAAGAGGAAAAGGAAAGGGGGAGGACGATTTTTCTTTCTTCCCATATTTTTCATGAGGTGGACGCCACCTGCGACCGTATCGCCATCATCAGGGACGGAAAAATTGTCTCAGAGTTTCAGCCTGGAGAGCTGAAAGAGAAGCATGACCGGATTTACCGGGTGACCTTTGCGGATCAGGCGTCCTATGAGGCTTTTGTGAAGCAGCCTTTCCACTTTACATCTAAAAATGCGGGAAAGCTCCGGGCAAGGGTGCAGATGGAGGCAAACCGGGTCGGGGAGCTTTTTGACTGCCTTTCTGCATATCATGTAGCGGATTTCGTTGAGATTCCCTTTACTCTGGAGGATTATTTCATGGAATTTTATGATACCGGTCATCATTTCGAGGGAGTGCAGTCCAGGCACTCCGGAAGGGAGTGAGGGCATGAGCGAAAGTATGATTTGCGTTGAGAATCTGACGAAGGATTACGGACAGAATCGGGGCGTTTTTGATATTTCTCTGGATATTCAGGAGGGAGAGGTCTTCGGGTATCTGGGAACCAACGGCTCCGGCAAAACCACCACCATCCGCCAGATGATGGGCTTTATCAGGCCCAATTCCGGAACGGTGCGGGTCAACGGGCTCAATCCATGGAAGCAGGCGCCGGAGGTGATGAAAAATGTCAGCTATATTCCCGGTGAAATCGCTTTTCCGGACTTGGCTACCGGCATTGACTTTTTCAAGGTGCAGGCGCAGTTCCTGGGAGTGAAGGACTTTACCTATATGAATCATCTGATTGACCTTCTGGGTCTGGATCCTTCCGCAAACCTGAAACGCATGAGTAAGGGCATGAAGCAGAAGACGGCCATTGTGGCGGCGCTCATGGGAGATAAGCCCATTCTGATTATGGATGAGCCAACCACCGGTCTGGATCCGCTGATGCGGGAGACCTTTCTGGAGTTAGTCCGGGAGGAAAAAAAGAAGGGCAGGACGATCTTCATGTCCAGCCATATTTTTGAGGAGATCGAGGATGTCTGCGACCGGGTCGCCATCATCGGAAACGGAAAAATACAGAGTGTTCTGAGTCTTTACGAGCTTCGGCGCAATACGCCGAGAATGTTTCGGATTACCTTTGGCTCAGAGGCGGAGGCCAGGGAGTACGCTGACAGGGTTGCCAATTCTGCTGTGGACGGAGCGGCGGTATCCTTTGGTGTGCCGGCATCGGAGACAGACCGGGTGATCAGGGCGGCGAAGGGCCTAAAGGTGATATCTGTGGATGAAACCCACGAGGATCTGGAGGAGTACTTTATGAATATATATCGGAAGGAGAACAGACAATGAAGGTGACAAAAATTTTTTCCTGGCCCTTGATGAAGCAGAGCCTGAATGCCAATAAAGTGCTGGCCATTGCCTGCACAATCGTTTTGTGCCTGATGACCATGGTGACGACCTACGCCAGCAGTCTGCTGGGCGAGACGGACTCGATGGACTATACGGATGCGCAGACGGATTTTTACACGTATCTGTATGTGCTGGTTTCCTACAATGAGATGATGGGAACCGAATTGAGCTACGCGGATTTTGCCGAAACGGATGACAGGACTGTCTATGACACCGTCTTTGAAATGATGTCAGCCCAGTCTGACGATCTGGATCTGTCCAGCGAGGGCTTTGAGGAGGCTGCCGAAATCCTGGCAGGGTCCGAGGCGGGAGTTGACGCTTATATTTCCCAGTTTGAGTATGTCTATGCTCTGGGCTCCGTGCAGGGGTGCTTTTCCGGCGATGACCTGGATATTGAGAGCATGATGACCATGATGCTGGAGATGATGGGGATCCCCTCCGATATGCTGGAAACCATGAGCGAGATGGACACCTCGGCCATACTGAATCAGATGTATTTCACCATTATGGCACTGCTGCCGATTATTCTGTTCCTTGTGTTTGCGGGGAATGCGCTGGTGGTGGACCAGGTGGACAAGGGCTCCATGGCCTATATTCTTTCCACACCCACAAAGCGCAGCGCCGTGGTCATTACCCAGGCCATTTATCTGATTGTGGTGCCGTTTTTGATGGTGGGCTGCGGTTTCCTGGTGAAGCTGGCGGCGACCCGGGCTTTTGCCGGGGATGTGGATGTGGCAAAGTACGCGGCCCTTTACGGCGGCCTGTATCTGCTGACGGAGGCCATGGCGGGCATCTGCTATCTGGCCAGCTGTCTGTTTAACTTAAGCAAAAATGCGCTGGCCCTGGGCGGCGGTCTGAATGTCTGGTTCTACCTCTGCTCTCTGCTGGGAATGTTCGGTACGGAGAGCATGGTCAGCATGGGCATCGGCGTGGAGATGCTGGGAAGGTTCAATAACCTGACGATTGTGGGTCTGTTTGACATTGAGGCGCTGGGAACCGTAGGGTCGGAGGCTGTGGATTATGCCTTTGTCCCGAAGCTCATTGCGCTGGCGGCGATCGCGGTGGTCTGCTACGCGGCAGGAATGATACGGTTCCAGAAAAAGGATCTGCCGTTGTAAAGGAACCTGAGGTTTCTGAAAAAGAACCTGCCTGAATACCCGGAGGCTGCGGCTTTAGAAGAGGAACGCCGCAGGATGGAAAAGAAAAGGAGACAGCCCATGATTGCACTGCTTATTATCGTTGGAATATTGGCCCTGCTGGTCATGGGCATTCTGCTTTATCACAATCAGGCTTACCCGGAGGCGGTGGAGATTGCCGGTGAGATGGAGCGTGTCGGGAAGGATTATTCTTTCCGCGGCCACAGCGGCGTCGGTTTCATCATTTTTTCTGGCGCGAAAACGGACGAAAAGGCTTATGCCTATATTGCGAAGCTGCTGCACGAACAAGGCCATACCGTGGTGATCCCGAAACAGCGGTTTTATCTGAGTCTGTTCGGGACAAAGCATGGTATGGAAATCATGGATTCTTATCCGGGAATTCAAAAATGGATTCTGATCGGCCATTCCCTTGGGGGAATGCCGGTCAGCCGGATTGCAGCCGCAGGGCCTGATGGTCTGGCCGGTCTGGCATTTCTGGCCACCTATGCCTCTGTGGATCTGTCTAAGCTGGATATTGGAGCCATACGGATCACGGCGGATCATGATGGGATTATGAACAATGACTTCATGATGAGATATGACGGCAATCTGCCTCATAACGCATCCAATATCATGCTGCAGGGGGCCAACCACCAGGGCTTTGCGGCCTATCATTCCACATCCGGCAGGGATGGGGAGGCGTCCCTTTCCTGGCAGGAGCAGAATGAACAGACGGTGAGGCTGATTCTGGATTATTTTAAGGGTACGGTATATGAAAGAAATGATTCAGCCAAATGAGATGGAGCGGGCGGCGCAGCTGATCAGAGCAGTTGGGGATGATTCGCAGCACGGCCTGACTTTGAATCCTGAAAACCTCTATTTTTTCGGGGCAGACGGGCGAGGCGTGATTCCCTATACACTGGTTGGAAAGAGAGCCATGAGCCAGGGAGATCCCGTCTGCAGTTCTGCGGACAGGGAGCGGTTGATTGATGAGTATTGCCGTTTTTGCAGAAATCAGGGATATAGACCGATTTTTAACTCTGTCAGCAATGAGACGGCGGATATTCTCAGATCCGGAAATTTTCGTGTGCTCAGATACGGACAGGAGGCGGTTCTGGACTTACAGACTTATTCCCTTGCAGGAGGAAAAAAGGGGGCTCTGCGCAGAAATGTGGCAAAGCTGAACAGGGCGGGAATTGTATCAATGGAATATTGTCCGGAGCTCTTTCGCAATGCTGCCCTGGAAAGGGAAATTTCCGACCTGGAGGAACAGTGGTTTGCGGATAAGAAATTAAAGCTCACCTATTCCGTCGGCGCTCTGCAGTTTGATCAGCCCTATGGGAGGCGTTATTTTATCACCAGGGATGCCGATGGAAAGCTTCTGACGATTCTGTCATTTTTGCCGTATCGGCAGAAAAAGGGCTACTGCGTGGACGTGATGTACCGGAAGCTGGACGGGCCTACCGGGGCCATGGAGCACGCCATCATTTCAGCAGCAATGAAAACGAAGGAGGAGGGCGTGGAGGAGATCAGCCTGAATATCGCGCCCTTAGCGGGAATTGATATCACAAAACCGGACACGGTCCGGGCGGAAAAGCTGATGTATGAGATTTTCGCCAATATGGATTTTGGCTATGACTTTAAAAATCTTTATCGGTTTAAAAGCAAATTTGACCCGTCTGCCTGGAAACAGCGCTATCTGGTCTATGACCGGAGGATTCCCCTTCTGCGGCTGGCCACCTCCATTACAAACGCCAAGGGTGCGGCGGATCCTGAGCTTTACAGGAAATACAGGAAATTTTTTATTTCCCTGCTGCTGTCCCCGGATCGGTACCGGGCATCGCAGAGGGAAGGGGCGGCCGGGTGAGACCATTGACATACAGCATGACAGGGAATATCTCTTTGATGTGGCGGGAGAGACGTAAACGCACAAAGATGGCTGAGTCCGGCCTGATGTTTGGACAGCATAAATGAGAAACCGGAACCAGGATAGGGGGGAACCTTATTCTGGTTCTTTTTTGATTTACGAAAAAAGCCGTTCATTGCAAAACATGTTCCTGTGCGAAGGAATTTTGAAAATGAAGGAAAAATTGTATGTTTCTAAAGTTACTTCATTGTGCTTTGCCAACTTCAATGGTATACTACAGAAAAGCTGATCGTAAAGGAGGTATGAGGGAAGATGGTAAAGATTATCGCGGACAGCACCTGTGATTTATCTCAGGAGCTGCTGGACAGGTATGACATTGCAGTGCTGCCGCTGCATGTGCTGCTGGGGGAAAAAGAGTATTATGACGGTGTGACCGTCACTCCCGGAGATATTTTTGAGTGGTCGGAAAAGAATAAAAAAGAACCGAAGACCTCCGCTCCGACGCTGGAGGAGGCAGTGGCGCTTTTTCGCCCTTATGTGGGGGAGGGAAGGGAGATTGTAAGCTTTTCCATTGCGGAAACGATGTCATCCTCCGGGAATATCATGCGCATGGCGGCCCGGGAGCTGGACGCGATCAAGCTGATTTCCGTTGTGGATTCCGCAAATCTGTCCACCGGGATGGGGCTTTTAGTGCTGGAGGCGGCCATCATGGCGCAGAATGGCAGCAGCGCCGCTCAGATTGAGGAAAGAATGAAGGAATTAAAACCCAGGGTGCGGGCCAGCTTTGTGGTGGATACCCTGATGTACCTGTACAGGGGCGGCAGATGCGGCGGACTGACGGCTCTGTCCGGCGGCGCCTTAAAGCTTCACCCGAAGATTACTGTATCCGACGGCAAAATGCATCCCGGGAAAAGATATCGTGGAAATATGCGGCGCGTGGTGATGGATTATGCTCATGATCTGGAGGAGCAGCTGAAAACTGCACAGCCGGACAGAGTATTTATCACCCATTCCGGCTGCAGCCCGGAAATGGTAAATGAGGTTCGGGCTTACCTGGAAAGTCTGCATATTTTCCGTGAGATTCTGGAAACCACGGCGGGCGGCGTCGTCTCATGTCACTGCGGCCCAGGCACGCTGGGGATTTTGTTTATTTCCAAATGAGGGAGTATTGACTTGACCAGAGAAGTCTGCCGTCACGAAATCAGCTCCCTGCAGCGGGAAATCGAACGCCTGCCCTATATCCACCTGAATTACGCCAGCGCGAAACGGTGCGCCAGCGTAATGGTGGAGGAAATTCAGAAGAGGGAAGGTGAAAAAATTCAGGTTCAATGATGACTGGAACAGCGGCGTACCCGGCTGTTTTGCAGGGAGCCTGTTTTGTTTCTCACCTGTTATCAAATGCTTTTATCGTCTCTGCCCCGTCTTTGACAAAGGCGATAAACTCACTGATTCCTGCAGAAAGGGTATAGAAGCCGGGACCCTCATAAACAGAATGATCCTGCGTGAATATCCATTTGCCTGCGGGTAGATAAACATTCTTTTCAGTTTGCCCCTGTCGGACGATGGGGGCAAATAAAATATCATCGCCGAACATGTACTGCCCGCCCAGGGAATAGCAGATTTCGTCATCAGGATGATCAAAAAACATGGGCCGCATCACGGGAATTCCCGTTTCTGACGCTTTTGTCATCTGAGAGAAGATGTAGGGGCGGAGCCGTTCCCTGAGCAGCACAAGCTCTGTGAGGATCTCAAAGTTTCGTTCGCCGAAGCTCCAGAGCTCATTGTCGCCGCCGGTGGGTTCTATGATATCCCGGGTCCTGTCGTGTCCGTCCCGGTTTCCGTGAAGCCGTAGAACAGGACAGAATACTCCGTATTGGAACCACCGCACGATCAGCTCCCGGAATGTATCAGATTCGGTGTTGCCCCCGTAAAAGCCTCCGATATCGGTGGTCCACCAGGGAATTCCGCACATGGCCATATTCAGCCCGGATTTCACCTGCGCGGCAAGGCTTTCAAAGGTGGAAGGAATGTCGCCGGACCAGACTAAGGTTCCGAATTTCTGGATTCCCAGGTAGGCGCACCTGGAAAGCGTTACCACATCCTCTCTGCCCATGGCCTTCATCCCATCATAGACAAGCCTGGAATAGTAGTACGGGTAAAGCAGCCCCACCTCATCGCCGTTGCCGGCATGCAGGATCAGATTGTCAAAATGCTCCGGATGAATCTCCGGCTCCGCCTCGTCAAACCACAGGCAGTCCACACCCTTGTCAATATAATTTTCCTTCAGGCGGCTCCAGACAAAGTCCCGGGTTTGGGGGTTTGTGGGGTCGATCTCTGCCTGAGGCCCGTAAAATTCAAAGAGCCGGTTGGAACCGCTTACGGTGCGGATGAGCATATTTTCGTCGAGCATCCGGCGGTAATTTTCACTGTGTTCATTGATGGTGGGCCACATGGACACCATCAGCTTTACTCCCATATCGTGGAGCTCGTCTGTCATGGCCTTCGGATCGGGCCAGTATCGGGGGTCAAACCGGTAATCGCCCTGTTCTGTCCAGTGAAAATAATCAATGACAATGACGGACAGCGGGATGCCATGCTCTTTGTATCTGCGGGCCACTTCCAGCACCTGCTCCTGGGTTTCATAGCGCAGACGGCACTGCCAGAAACCGGTGGCCCAATAGGGCATCTGAGGCGCGTGCCCGGTGAGATCAGCCAGGGTGCCGGCAACCGCTGCCGGTGTGCCGCCGATCACCACATAATCGATCTGCCTTGCCGCGTCGCTTGTCCAGCGGGTACGGTTGCAGGCAAGCTCCGCTCTGCCGGTGGAGGGCATATTCCACAGAAAGCCATAGCCCAGGGAGGAATATACGAAGGGTACGGCTGCCTTTGCGTTCACATGCCGCAGGTCTATGGTACAGCCCTTCAGGTCAAAACAGCCGGTGGCCTCGTGCCCCAGGCCGTAAAAATGTTCTCCCTCATTGGGCTCAAAGGTGACCCGTGCGCTCCACAGTCCGCTGGCTTTGTTTCGATAATGGCGGATCTGGGCGTCAAAGGCAAGCTCCGCCTTTTCTCTCAGGATTTGTTTCCCTTTGTAATAGAATACGACTCTGCCGTTCCCGAAAAGCTCCGCCCGAAGAGAGCCTGTCTCAAGAACGGCTTTTTGCTCCATGATCTGTGCGGTTGACGGTGCGGATCCGGGCATCAGCGTATAATCCAGCTCCTGGATGCGGCAGGATGGCGAGGCCTGGAAGCGGATGCTGTCCGGGCCCACGGCGGAAAGACGGACCACTTCGCCTGCCCGCGTAAAATAGATACTGTCGTTTATGATTTCAAATTTCACAGTGAGCACCTCCTGATGTTTTCTATACCTTATCATAGATGCGGCGGTGAGGACAAGGATATTTTGGCCGCATTTCGGGAATACATTCCATACACTTCAACTACAGAATGTTGATCAGCATTCCGCCTTTTCCCGGCAGAGGGCTTGTTTCAGGCTGCAATCCGCTCTTCCTTTTATGAATTCATGCCGGAGGAATATGATTCCATACCGAACCGTGTCATGAAGGCTCTGGACTCCGATAAGGCATATGATCAGTTCAAGCCTTATGGCGCCACACCAGGCCATGGCATTGAGTGGGCCAGGCTGATCCCGTATTGTGATCCTTCAGTGTCCGTAGCCGTGGCTGTGAAGAATAAAAATCACACTTTTAGTTAAAAATCGAAGCTTTTATAAATGACAGCGGCTCAGAGTTACAAAGGGAATTTATTGCGCTCCGCCGGTTTATTATTATGATTGATTTGTTGTGGCAGGATATAAAATTTCATGGTATACTAAAATAACATTACAGTGAAGGTTGCTTTTTGGGTTTATGTATGATCGGTCTCATGTAGGAGGATAGTTTCAAAATGGGGTATTATTTGAACAGCAAAAGTCCGGCAGCGGCATATAAAAAGAGTGTGGAGGCTGCTTATTTTGTGGATAAAACAGCTCTGATTGGCGAACTGTTTTCTGTGATAGGAACAGATGACGGAAATATTTGTCTTACGAGACCGCGCAGATTTGGAAAAACCGTGGTAGCCAATATGATTGCTGCATTCTTTGGAAAAGGATGCGATACCAGCGATATCTTCAATCAGCTTGCAGTTGCTCAGAATCCTGATTATCATAAGTACTTGAATCAGAGCAGTCTGATTTATATTAATTTCAGCAAAATGCCGGAGAACTGCAAAAGTTATGAGCAGTATATTACCCGTGTTTCAGACAGAATGAAGAGGGAGCTGCTTGCCGCATACCCGGAAATTCTGTGCGATATCAATGATCCGATATGGGACATCTTTTCAGATATTTTTGATGTATACAGAGAGCAGTTTGTATTTGTCATAGATGAATGGGACTGTATTTTCCATAAAGAATTTATCACTGAAAATGACAGAAAAGCCTTTATCGAGTTCCTGGCAAACCTTTTGAAGGATCAGCCGTACACGAAGCTTACTTACATGACTGGGGTTCTTCCGATTGCCAAATATTCCAGCGGCTCGACAATTAACAATTTTAAAGAATATGATATGGCAACCAAGAAGAAATATGGTGAATATTTCGGGTTCACGGAATCTGAAGTGGAAATGCTTTACCAGAGGTATCTGGAAAAAGAAAATAACCCTGAAGTTTCATTGCAGGAATTGAAACTCTGGTATGATGGCTACCAGATCGCGTCAGGAGAACGACTGTATAATCCCCGCTCCGTTGTGTATGCTCTGTCAAATAATCAGATTGCGGATTACTGGACGGCGTCCGGTTCCTATATGGAAATATCAGATTATATTGTTGACAACGTTGAAGGGGTGAAGGAAGCGGTTGTAAGTATGGTAGAGGGAGCTTCCATTCCGATGGTCATGAAAGCGCAGGCTGCTACGGCGCAAAAATGGGACACGCTGGATGAAATTTTATCCGCCATGGTTGTGTATGGCTTCCTGACATATGATGAGAATACGGAGACGGTTCGTATTCCAAACAGAGAATTGATGGACGAATTCAGTAGTACGGTCAGAAGGGAGGCATCTCTTCGCTATATGGATTCTCTGGCCAGAGAATCTAAAAGGATCCTGAAAGCAACATTAGAAGGTGATTCCCGGAAGGTTGAAGAAATTATGGAGCTTGTCCATAACACGGAAGCCCCTATTTTAAATTATAATAATGAGAATGAACTGGCTGCTATTGTCAATCTTGCTTATCTTGGAGCGAGAGACTTTTATGAAGTAGAACGGGAGTCAAAGGCCGGTAAGGGATATGCGGATTTGCTCTTTATGCCCAGGGACATTGAAAGGGATGGCTTTATTGTCGAATTGAAGGTGAATCACAGTGCAGAGGAGGCGATACAGCAGATCAAGGATAACTCTTACGCGTTGAAGTTCAAAGATTTTGCAGGGAAAAAGAAATGCAGGCGCATTCTTGCAGTTGGGATTAACTATCTTTCAGAAAGCGCAAAACCTGAAAATCGGAAAAGTCATCAGTGCATCATTGAGGTGTTGGAATAGGCCAAAAGAATTTCTGCCTGTTTATTTTTTCTTTGTCATGATGTAAGAGGCTGCCGCCTCACGAATTTTTTTCGTTAAAACGTCAGCCCCTTCGTGCAAGAGTCCGTTCATAATCGGAATTTTTTGTGAATCTCCCGGAAAATATCGCGGCTGCAGAAAATAAACAGGCCGATCAGAACCAGAAAACTCACGCTGGCGCATAAAATGGAAGGGTAGGGGAGTTTTGTCACATCCACCAGCATCAGCAGTAACGGAATGAGTCCGAATACACGGGCCTGTGCCAGGTAGAAGAGATACTCCTGCTTCTCCAGATGCTGCGCATGAATAATGATCGGCATGGAGACCAGAACCGCCAGGGCAGTTAAGGGCAGTACAAAATCGATCGACCATCCTTTCCATCCTGTGAAATAATCCCACAGGGTGCTGATCAGCGACAGAAATACCAACAGCCACATTTCATTTTTCAGAGGATTGCGGCGTTTCCTGTAAGCTACTGCCGTGAGCAGCCAGCCCGAAAAAATACCTGCCGCGGAATAAATGCTCCATCCGGGAGAGCCATTCAGCATCAGATCTATGGCGGCGCAGATGACCATCGCGGCAATGCTTAAAAAGGTAAAGACCTGAAACAGCGTTTTCCCGGTTTCAGATCTTTCCGTTTTATAGCCGGGGAAATTCTTTTCCAATTCCCGGCAGGAGAGATTCTGATCCCGCAAAAGTCTCATAAAATTCCTCTGTATATTTTCTGAGGGGAGCTTTGAGGTAAATCCCAGCATCAGGTCATCTTTGTATGCGCAGGAGCACAGCTGCAGATTGTCGGTACTGGCAAAAAGGTGGAAACTGTCAATATAATCTTCATACTCCCCGGGCAGTTTTATTACACCCATATTAGAATAGACTGCGGTGACATTTCTCGCTCCCAGGGTGGTGCCGGCCATCAGGAAAAACTGCTTGATTTCCAACGGGACTGCCCGCAGGATCGGATTCTTTTCCAGCCGGACCATTGCATTCATGCGGGCGGCTACCTGCTCCTTTTCCAGATTCCGGTTAAACTTTTCTTTCACATGATACAGTACATCTGTAAATACCGTATCTTCCTTAAATACATATCCAACTTCTATCCAGCCCCAGAAATTGGTCATGGACCGGGAGGGAAAATAATTTCTCAGATTCACAGGAATCATCAGTGTGACAGGTTTATGCAGTCTGGTAGTGGGAATCTCCTCATGAATAGCCCACAGAAGCATACTGGCAGTCAGAACCGTGACAGAGACGTTCAGTTCCCTGGATTTTGCCAGAATTTCTTTCACCGGCACCACTACTTCTGTGATGCGCATCTCATCCGCCGCCAGATGCTCTCCTTTCAGCTGTACAGCAATGCGCCCCTTTTCACGGTCTTTACTCTGTTTTGAGCTGTAATATTGGGAAAAGCTGTCCTCCTCCTGATCCTTTGAGGTGGTATCCGCTCCCGATTCCGGCTCCGGAAAATTCTGCTCAGGGTGGGCCAGTGTCAGGTAGTTTCTCACCAGCTCCAGGAGAAAATGCATGGCGCCGGTGCCGTCAGTCAGTGCGTGAAATACCTCGAAATTGATCCGGTTTTCATGCCAGGTCACTTCAAAAAGCAGGGATTTCTGATCCGGAATGTAGAGCTTGCTGCAGGGCGGCTTTTTCTCCCGGGTCACTTCTGCGCGTATATTTCGTCTCTCCAGGTAAAACCAGAACAGTCCTTTGCGAAGGACTGCCTGAAACAGAGGATATTTCTCCACAGTCTTATCCAGCGCCTTCTGCAGCAGTTCCTCGTTTACAGGTTCTTTCAGTTCGCAGGAAAAGCGGAAGACTCGGGTGTCTTTTTTTCCGGTTGCCGCGGGGAACGCAATCGCCGCATTATCCAGTTTTCTCCATTGTGATTCTTCAAATCCCGGCATATTCAGATCTCCATAAAGGGGAAATCGAAGAGAGCCTGATATGGATTCTCCTCTTATTCCCGGTAAAGATAAAGCCCACAGTTATCTGGTCAGAAAATGATTGATGTATTCGAAGCTTTCCTGTACATGCAGGAACTTAATTCCCAGGGCAAAATACCCATGGAGAGCGTCCGGAATCCGATGGATTTCCACAGGGTTTCCGGCAGCTTTCAGTTTTTCCCCGTATGCCTCCCCTTCATCCCGAAGAGGGTCATACTGAGCGGTGAGGATCAGCGTGCGCGGCAGATTCTGGAAATTGTCGGCAAGAATCGGCGCAAAATAAGGATTCAGCCGATCTGAAGGTGAGCTCTGATAAAGGTTCAGATAATCCTCCAGCTTTTTGGTGGTCAGCAGATATCCCTCCCCATTCTCCCGGACGGAGGGATATTCGGATTCCTTCGTGTAGCAGTTACTTACTGCGGGATAGATTAAAATCTGTTGATGTACCTGAAATTCTCCGGTATCCCGCGCCATCATGGATACGGCTGCCGCGAGATTTCCTCCCGCGCTGTCTCCGATGACAGTGATTTTCTCCGGATCCAGTTCCGGGAAGATTTCTCCTCCGGACAATGCTTTTGCTGCTGCATAGCAATCATGTAATCCTACAGGGAAGTGATACTCCGGTGCCAGGCGATATTCCACGGAAATGACCAGGCAGCCTGTGGACTGAGCCATTCTGGCACAGACTCTGTCGTAATTCTCCACGCTTTCCGTCACCCAGCCGCCGCCATGGAAAAAGAGCAGCACGCTTTCCGCTTCTGCCTCTGTCCCTGCTACGGTTACTGTGTCCATAGCCTCCTGCGAGGGAAAGTACAGACGAATCGGAACCTTGTATTCTTCATTGTAAATTTCTGCGTCAAGCTTTCTGCAGAAAATCCTTATGGGATCCAGTTTTTTTATGTCAGCCAGCCGTCTGGATGCTTCCACCTCCACACCGCCGTAAGAGAGTGCGTGGAGAATTGTTTTTACAGGTTTTGACAGCAATCGTTTATCCTCGCTTTCTGCTTTCTGTTTTTGTCAGCGGTTTTGTTTCTTTCGATAAGTCTGTTTAGGAAAGATGCTGTTCAGCGTCAGTTGTTGATTTTTGTTTCATTTGAAAGCCATAACGGATATCTTATTCTTGATGCACCCATTATAGCACGTTTGGAAGATGATGAAAAGCGCAAGACTGTTTTGACATTTTACTGCTCTCTCCAACGGCAAGGTGACAGCGATGATTTCTTTTGCAAGGACGTTGGCTTTTACTGTTGCTCACCCAAATTGATTTTGTTTGTAATTGCTCAGGTTTTGCATTGGTTCCTTTTCTTGTATCTGTTACAATGCTAGTTAGATATAACTAACGAAATATGGAGGGGAGGGCAAGACAGATGAGTGTTTCTATCTATTTGGATTTGCGGTTTGTATCACATTTTAAAGTTGTTTTCCCTGAAAATCAACAACTTATATAAGAGTGGCGAAAATACTTACAGAAGGGAGGATTTTTTGCGGATGCTTTTTATTTTGCAAATGACATGAACCACTCTACGGTTTCCGGATCATAATGGGAGAAGAACAGGCTCTCTGCGGTGTCGAGGGCTTCCAGCATTGCCATATCTTCTGCATCCGGCTCGAAGTCAAATACATTGAAATTCTCAATTATACGCTCTTTGTGAGCGGACTTCGGGATGACCACCACACCGCTCTGGAGCAGGAATCGGAGGGCCGTCTGCTGTAAAGAATATTTATCGCAAATTGCTTTCGTAAGAGTGAGGCAACGTTCGGGAAGGAACCAGACACCGCCCATCCGCATAAGATAGACCAAAAGAATTTTTGGAACATTATTATGATATCTTTGAAAAAAACGGCGGTCTGTGCTCTGGCGGCGCTTTTGTGCGCGGCGGCGCTTACAGGCTGCGCGGACGCGGGAAAGGGCAGCGGTAATTCCGGTTCTTCGAAGGCGCTGGAGAAGGTGACCCTCAATGAGGTGGCTCATTCCATTTTTTACGCGCCCATGTATGTGGCTATTGAGGAGGGCTATTTTGAGGAGGAGGGCATCGAGCTGGAGCTGGTCACCGGCTTTGGCGCAGATAAGACCATGACGGCGGTGCTCACCGGGGAGGCGGACATCGGCTTCATGGGCAGCGAGAGCAGCATCTACACCTACGTGCAGGGCATCGACGATCCGGTGGTCAACTTCGCTCAGCTGACCCAGCGGGCGGGGAATTTTGTAGTGGCTAGGGAGCCCATCGAGGACTTTGACTGGAGCATGCTCATCGGGGCGGAGGTGCTTGGCGGCCGGGCAGGCGGCATGCCGGAGATGGTATTTGAGTATGTATTGAAAAAGAACGGCATCGTCCCGGAGGAGGTCAATATAGACAAAAGTATTGATTTCGGCTCCACTGCGGCGGCTTTCTCCGGCGGAAAAGGAGAGTACAGCGTTGAATTTGAGCCTTATGCCACCTCTCTGGAGGTGAAGGGGGACGGCTATATTGTGGCCTCGGTGGGAGAAGCTTCCGGGTATGTGCCTTACACGGCCTTTTCCGCCACAGCCTCCTATCTGGAGGAGCACGGGGATACGGTACAGGGTTTTGTGAACGCTCTGCAGAAGGGGCTGGACTATGTGAACAGCCATACGGCGGAGGAGATCGCAGCGGTGATCGGACCCCAGTTTGAGGAGACGGAGGAAGAAAGTCTGGTCATGATTGTGGAGCGCTACGCGGCCCAGGATACCTGGCCGGAGACGCTGGTTTTCTCCCAGGACAGTTTCGAGCTGCTGGAGCAGATTTTGATGGAGGCCGGGGAGCTGGAGGAGATGGTCAGCTACGAGGAGCTGGTGAATACGGGCTTTGCGGAGACTGCGGCGGAGTAAAAGCAAGATGATTGATCGGCAGAAAGAATTCGTCGGTCAATAGAAAGACAATGCAAAAAAGAGAGCCGGTCGGTATGAGGGACAGCTTCCTGCCTGACAGCCGGCTCTTTTGAATCAGGCTCATCCGGACATCTGGACAATACTGTTGATTACGTGAAAAATAAACTGGAAAAACTGCCGGAGCCTTTTCCTGAAAATGTGTGAATCATTCCGAACTGCGCCGGAAAAAGCGGGGATCATTTGAAACTGCACCTGAAAAATGC
>JAJPYH010000031.1 GCA_021205045.1 Lachnospiraceae bacterium
TAAAAAGTATCATAGATTATATGGACTATGAAGGAAGCATGATTTATGATGAATATCCGGACAGATGGCAGTTGTACCGTCTGGCGGAGAGTATCGTCAAGACCTTGCAGACAGAGTCTGAGTCCGGGGATGAGGAGGAAAAGGTGTCTCCTCAGAAATGGGAGTGGATCAGCGATATGGTGCAGGTGCTTTTGCTGGAGGAGCTTTTGAACCGCCGGCAGATGAAGCAACGCAAAAAAGGAGAAGGCGGCAGTGTTTTCATCCCGAAATCAGAGAATTTGTATATGCTGAAGGATTATGGAAGGATTGGGACAGACGGGGCTCATCAGTGAGCCCCACAATGGGATACCGGAGGAAAAATGAAAAAAAATTTTATCATGTGGGCAGTATTTGCGGCCGTATTTCTCATGAGTGTGGTAATTTCATATCATTTTATCAACCGGGACAATGACGGCCTTTCCATGGACATGGAGGAAGCCACGTTTCCGCTGGTTCAGATTGAAATTGACGGAACGGCCTATAATCTGCTGCGCGGTTACAGTGATTCCATGGAGATGAACGAGGTGGCGGAGTATGTTTTCCCGCTGGATACGGACAGGAAGATTTCTGTGCTGATCAATTCCTTTGGGGAGGAGGTGGAGACCATTTCCTACGAGATCAGGAATTCCGACAGCACCCGCCTGATTGAAAACGGGGAGGTCAGCGTTCGGTCAGATGGGGAGCTTTCCAGCTGCGGCTTTACATTGAAGGATCTGATTGAGGAGGGCGGAGAGTATGTGCTGGTACTGTCTGTCAGTACCAGGTATCAGAAGGATATCCGGTTCTATACCCGTTTTATCTATGCGGCAGAGAACTGTATGGACGAGCAGCTTGAGGTGGTGTGGCAGTTTCATGAGAGTACCTTCGATTCAGAGAACGGGGCGGAATATATTGCTCCTTTCATGGAGACGGATGACACCGGGGACAATTCCACTCTGGCTTATGTGGATTTGCACTGTACCACATCTCAGGTCATGTGGGGCGGTCTTGAGGTGGAGGTGGTCAGTGATATTTATCCTGCGATCACCAGCCTGGATGAAAATTACGGCGGTTACACCCTGACTTATTACGCACAGGCGCAGGATGAGGATAACACCTACCTGTATGAGGTCTGTGAAAAATACCTGCTCCGCACTCTTGGAGAGACCACATATATTATTGAGTATGAACGCACTGTGGACGTGCTGTATTCCATGGAGAGCGACCTGTACAACAGCAATACCATTATGCTGGGCATTTCCAGCGAAGGCGTCACCATCACGGAGAGTGAGGATGGGGCCATGGCGGTGTTTGTGGTCAACGGCTGTCTGTATTATTATGATGACAATGAAAACTGCATGAATTATGTGTACGGTTTCAGGGACAGCGATGAGATTGACCTGCGAAATCTTTACGGAAAGCACGGTATTCAGGTGCTGCAGGTGGATGAGGCAGGTTCCATGACGTTTCTGGTGTACGGCTATATGAACAGGGGAACTCATGAGGGAAGCGTCGGCATCGGCGTATATTATTATGACGCCCTGACAGGGCTGAGAGAGGAACTGGCCTTTATTCAGAGTACGCATTCCGCGGAGATGGTGATGCAGGAGGTGGAGACTCTGGCCTACCTGGCAGGTCAATATAATCTGTATCTTTATATGGACGGAAGCCTGTGCATGCTGAATCTGGAAACGCAGGAGATGGAGATCGTCTATGCTTACAATGAGGAACAGGAGATTTTTGTCTCTGACAGCGGCTCCGCGCTGGTGATTCAGGACGGGGATGGGATTACCTACATTGATCTGGAAAATGATACAAGCCGGAAGCTGACCGCCTCCTTTGGTCAGGTGCTTTTGCCGCTTGGTTTTATAGGGGAGGATTTTGTGTACGGCTATGCTTATACCGAAGAGCAGAACCGAAATCAGGACGGAAGCCTGTTCCATTATATGTACCGGATTTGCATTGAGGACTCCGCCGGTGAGATTCAGAAGGATTATGAAATGGAGGGAGTGCGCATCAAGGAGTGCGTCATAGACGGGAATCAGTTGATACTGGAGCGGTACCTGAAAGAGGAAGACAGCTATACGGTTACTTCCTCCGATAATATCGTCAGCCGTAAGAGCAGCCAGTCCGCCTCCAACAGCGTGGATACCGTTGTCACCTCCACCTACCAGACCATTTATCAGATTTACCTGAAAAATAAGATCGATGTCACTAATCTGACCTTTGCGAGGGCAAAGGAGGTGGAGGCGGAGAATGTGGAGAGCCTGATCTTTTCCACCCAGTCCGGGATCCAGTATGTGGCCGTGTGCAGTCCGTGGGAGGTGATCGAATACAGTACAGACGCGGGCTATGCTGTGCAGCAGGCCGGAAGCATGAACGGTATGGTGCGGGACAATGAGACCGGCAGCTATATCTGGCGGCGAAAGACTCTGTCCACAAGCAATCAGATTATTGCCATTGAAGCCGTCGCTTCCACGGAAGAAAAGGACAGCATGACTGTATGTCTGGAAATGATGCTGGAGCAGATGGGAGTGTACACGGATGTGGCCGCGCGCTGGGCTGAGGGAGAGAGCTGCAGCGCTATTCTGGGGGATAATTACAGTGATTATAATCTGATCGAGGTTACCGGCTGCAGTCTGACGAGTCTGCTTTATTATGTAGATCAGGATATTCCGGTGCTGATCATCCTGGAGAGCGGGGAGGCCATGCTGCTGACCGGCTTTAACGCCTACAACGTGGTGCTGATGCGCCCGGACAGCAATTTCCTGGGGTATATGTCGCAGAGCGACGCTTCTGAGATGCTTTCGGAGAAGACGGCGTATGTGTACACATATTACAGGACGAGCGCAAATTAAGAGGCTGTTTGAATATTGCAGGCAAATGGCCCGTTGAATTGCGGCCGCGCAGGTGGAGCAGTGCCTGCTTCGGAACGCCGGTGCAGGGAGGAGGATACGAATATTGTGAAAAAATATCACTTTTTTGGAATGATGGCACGGTTAAAGCTGATCAATCGCTGGAGCCTGATGCGCAACACACGGGAAGAAAATCTGGCGGAGCACAGCCTGGAGGTGGCCATGATCGCCCATGCGCTGGCTGTGATTGGAAATTGTTATCTGGATAAAAATCTGAATGAGGAAAGGATTGCCCTGCTTGGCATGTATCATGACGCGGCGGAGATCATCACAGGGGATCTTCCAACGCCGGTAAAATATCATGACGACCGGATTCGGGACAATTATAAAGAGCTGGAGAAAGAGGCACAGGGGACTTTATTGAAGCTTCTTCCCGAGAAAATGTGGGGCAGCTATCAGGACATTATTTATCAGGAAACTACGGCGCAGGAGGATGAGTATCTTCTGAAGTTACTCAAGGCGGCGGATAAAATCTCCGCCTATATCAAGTGTGTGGAGGAGGAGCAGACGGGAAACCGGGACTTTTCCTCCGCCAAAGAGTCTACTTACAAAGCGCTGTCGGATATGAATCTGGAGGAAGTAGGACTTTTCATGGAGATGTTCATGGAGTCCTATGGGCTGGATCTGGACACCATGTCAAAGGATCTGCACGCCGACTGAGAGGAATTTCTGTTCCAGTCAGTCTGTTTTTTCTGAAACAGGCTGATACTGGCTCTATGTGGAATAATTACTTCCAAATTTCTAAATTCTCTAAAAGAATTCTTAATTCTGCTTTCACTATATTGACATTAAAACTAAATATGGTTAAAATCGTTTTTACCGTAAAGAGAAAAACAGTTTTAACCAGTCCGATCACTTTTCATGCGCGCAGAATCCGGGCTGACTCTATGCGGAAAAACAGTTGATGATAAAGGAGGTAAGGCAAATGCCGATGCCGCTGACGGAGGAGAAAAAGACGACCATGGTCAATCTGCTGATGCGTTTCTTTGAGCCTACCGGCGGGGAAATCTTAATCGACGGCGTGCCGACGAAGAATATTCCGAGAGAAAATGTTCATGATCAGTTCGGCATGGTGCTGCAGGACACCTGGCTGTTTGAGGGCACGGTTCGGGAGAATCTGCTGTACAATACCCAGGGCGTCACAGAGAAGCAGATGACCGACGCCTGCAAAGCCTGCGGCATCCATAACTTTATCAGAGCGCTGCCGAAGGGGTATGATACAGTACTCAGCGACAATACGGCGATTTCCGCCGGCCAGAAGCAGCTGATGACTATCGCCCGGGCCATGATTCAGAACAGCCCGATGCTGATCCTGGATGAGGCCACCTCCAGTGTGGATACCCGAACGGAAATTCTGACGCAGAAGGCTATGGACCAGCTGACCGAAAACCGCACCAGCTTTGTCATTGCTCACCGCCTTTCTACCATCAGAAACGCTGATATGATCCTGGTGGTTCGGGACGGCGACATCGTGGAGCAGGGCAATCACGAGGAACTGCTGGCGAAGGGCGGCTTCTACGCGGAGTTGCACAATAGTCAGTTCGAGGAAGTAGCTTAAAGCAACCCGTGCGGACAGAGCTTCTCTGCCTGATCATGATTATACGTACGCAATGCTTATCGTGAACGACAAAGATTGCGGCAAAAAAGAAAGCACCTCTTCGGAGGTGCTTTTTGACTTTATAGGAAATTCCGATTTTTAGACAACCAAAAAGAACAGATGTTC
>JAJPYH010000155.1 GCA_021205045.1 Lachnospiraceae bacterium
GAAATATCTCCGTTACTGAGCAGCCGCTGGCCCGCATACTCCCACAGAAGCACCATGGACAGGTCATTTACATCTCCCGTGTCCTCTAAAGCCGGAGCCAGAACACTGACGGTCACATCCTGCAGCTGAAGGGTCTGCCCTGCGCTGACATATCCCAGCGGAATTTCACAGGCTAAAGCCAGCCTTAACAGCTCATCAAAACCGCCCTCCTCAAAAGCCCCTTCCGCCTCCGGCAGAATAATGGAATCTATCCGGATACCGCTGCTGTCATAAGCCTCAAGCCACTGCACGATTCCGTTGATATGGTCGCTGTCCGAATGGCTTAAAAAAATACCGTCCACCCTGCTGATGCCGCAATATTTCAGATAGGGCAGCAGAATATCCTCCCCCGCCGCCGAAAGAGAGCTGCTGCCGCAGTCCACAATATATACCTGCCCGCCGGTCTGCAGCACCATGCAGTCCCCCTGTCCCACGCTCAGGTAGGAGGCCTGAAATGCCGGCGGGGTTCTGAAAAACAGGGCGCTCACCGCTGCGCAGACGGTCAGGATGCTGCCGATGGACAGCCACCTCTTCCACTTCTCCCATCGTCCTTCTCTCGCACCGATCCGTGCAAGGCACAGCAGGCAAAAAACGCCCAACAGCAGATAATACACTAAGATCTGCCACGCCTTCGGCCTTCCCGTGATCAGGCTGTGTCCCGGCAGACTGACCGCAATTTCACACAGGGCAAAAAACAGATCCAGAATCCTCTTACAGACCCAGGCGGCCCACCCGGCAGGCACCACAAACGGACAGCCCCAGAGTCCCAGCCCCAGCCCGATCAACGGCGTCATGAGCGGCAGAATCAGTACATTCAGCAAAATACTGTAGGGCACCCAGGTATAGTAATAATAAAGCTGTATGGGCAGCGTCACCGCCAGAATCCCCAGTCCTGCTCCAAACACCTTGATCACCAGCTCAGGCACACGCCCCTGCCCCTGAACCAGCCGCCGCAGCAGAGGCACCATCAGCCCCATGCCCGCCACCGCTCCGTAGGAATAGAGAAACCCGCTGTAAAAAAGATACAAAGGCTGTTCCATCAAAAGCAGTACCGCCGACACCGCCATTCCGGTCAGCATATCGTAGTTACGTCCCAGAAATACTGCCAGCATCTGCAGCATAAACATGCAGATCGCCCGGACTGTAGCCGCCGCCAGCCCAATCAGACTGCCATAAGCCAGGATCAGGAGGCCTCCGCAGCAGGCTGAAACTCTGGGAGAAACCCCTGCTCTGCGCAGCAGCCGAAAGCACCCCATGCCCAGCATACTGATGTGCAGTCCGGAAATGGTCAGGATGTGCAGGATGCCGCTCCCCGAAAACAATTCCCGGACATCGTCGTCAAGCTCCGTTTTTACTCCCAGAAGCATGGCCTGCATGACCCCAAGGTACTCCTCCCCGAAAAAGAAGGCCAGCCTCTCCTTCAGATATGTCCTTGTCTTTTCCATCAGATCTCCCAGAGGATGAGTCCCTCCATCCCGCCACAGAAGCGCGGCTGAGGTGATGTATCCCGGCCTCCCCTTAATGAAATAATATCTGTACAGGTCAAACTGTCCCGGGTTCTGCGCCTTTGAATAATAACGAAGAGTTCCGCCAACCCACACATTCTCTCCGATATGGAGATCCTGCTCCTCCGAAAAATAACAGACAATCTCCGGCCACTGCTCATAAACTTCCCCATTCACATTCTCCCGCAGTGAGGTATCCGAGAGAGTGACCACGTATCTGACAGAGGTGTCAGTCTCTCTGACTTCCCTGTCTGAAACCCTGCCGCTCACATAAACAAACTGCCCGGAATCGGCCAACTGGCCATATCCGGGCACAAAGATACAATAATAAAGCCGCAATGCCAGCACAAACAGCAGGCATATTACCACAAAAAGCCTTCTCATCATGTGCCCCTTTCTCTTTTCCATAAAGTCAGAACAGGCACCCTGATTATTTTGCGGTTCCGCCGCAACCAGCCGTCAGATACCACAGCTTGCCGCCATAGCCAGCCATCAGATACCAACGGCTGCCGCCATAGCCAGCCGTCAGATACCGCGGCTTGCCGCCATAGCCAGCCATCAGATACCACAGCTGCCGCATACAGGCAGTCGGTCACTCCGCTTCCACATAACTCAGGTCTTTTGTAAATTCCGAGCTCAGTGAGACAGCCCCCCTGAACATCACATTTGAATCGCCGCTGACAGAAAACTGCACCCGGCTGACATTTGACAGCTCACAGAGCGTGTCCACGATTCCATAAATAACAACCTCCGGCTCCACCAATGTGGTGACAGTCAGAAAGGTATCATCCAGATTGACATAACACACCCCATCCTTCACAAGCACGCTGAGCACCTTAACGTCGGAGGATAACAGTGCGTACACCTCTGTGTTGGTACTCGCGGGACCCTTGATCAGCTCTTCCAGCACCAGTCTTTCCATCGCAATGTTGGTATTGTACGCCAGAGTTCTGTTGACCGCTTTGAGAGCCGTACCCTCCTCATTGGCAAAGTACAGGCGGATGGTGGTTTTCTCATAGGTGGAAATCTCCTCCCCGGAATTATCAATAAAGCTGTCCGCAGTCAGTCTTCCCACCAGCTCCCCGTCGTTGTCCCGGATATCACTTCCCTCCACCTGAATGGACACATAGGTAATGCTCTCGATCTGCGTCAGGCTCCGCACAATGGACGCCCTGGTCAGGATCTCCATAACACTTCCTAACTGATTGTATTCTCTGGATAAATTTAATACCACGCTGTCTTCATTCACCGTCACATCCAGCACCTCTATCCCCTGGGAGAGCGGCGCCGTGTACTCCATCATGTCAGGGGCGGTAGACAGCTGCCCCAGGATTTCCTTTACCTGCGATCCCACGGAGACAGATTCCAGATAATACTCCTCCTCCACAATTTTGGTGCCATCCGTACTGATGTAAGCCATGGTGATGGGAACGCCCACCTTGTCCTCCCCGCTGCAACCCGTGAGCAGGGCAATAAGCATACAGAAAATCAGGAGAACAGGCAGAGCTCTTTTCTTTCTTTCTTTTCTCATAGGCCCTCCTGACTGCCGGAATATTTCAGCGGAATCTGCACAGTGAAGGTGGTTCCCTTTCCAAGCTCCGACTCCACCTGAATGGTTCCCCTGTGCATCATCACCGCGCTCCTGGTGATGGCAAGGCCCAGTCCGGTGCCGCCAATCTCCCTGGAATGGGATTTATCCACACGGTAAAAACGCTCATAAATATGCTGCAGATCCTGCTCCGGAATACCGATGCCATTGTCCTCCACCTGCACGGTAAAGAACTGATGATCCGCGTCCAGCTTCACCTTCACACTGCCGTTGGGTCGATTATATTTAATCGCGTTTTCCACCAGATTGGTGAGCGCCAGGTTCAGCTTCACCTCATCCACCTCCGCGGCAACCGGACGGGCGCATTCAAGCACCACCTCAATATCCTTCTGTCTGGCCAGGGGAAGAAGACGTTTTAAAATCATCTCCAGCATGTCGTTGATGTCTCTTTGCTCCACGTTCAGCTCCGCTGCCTTTTTGTCCATTTTTACTAAAGAAAGCAGATCTGTGATAATCTGATTCTCCCGGTCAATCTCCGAAGTCACATCCTGGAAAAATTCCTGATACAGCTCCACGGGCGCGTCAGGCATGGAGGCGATGGAATCCGCCAGCACCTTCATGCTGGTCAGCGGCGTCTTCAGCTCATGACTCACATTGGCCACAAATTCCTGTCTGGAATCGTCCAGAAGCTTCATTCTGTCCAGCAGTTCCTCAAAAGCCGCCGAAATCTGGCTGGTCTCCACATACGTGTTTTCCGGTCTGAACTCATCAAAAAATCCGTTTTTCACATTACTGATGGAAACACTGAGCTTTCTGAAGGGCACCACCAGAATTCCGGAAAGCACAAAAGCCACCATCAAAATCACAATCATGGACAGGGTCATCAGGATCACGGCTCTGTTCTGCAAAAGATCCAGAATGTCCATGATGGAATCGTTGGAAATGCTGGTGAACAGCACCCCTATAACCGTCTCCGTGGTGATTGTTTCCTGATTCTCTCCGGTCACCTCCACAGTGCTGGTAATGGGCGTGATGATCTCAATAAAGCCATTGGCTCTGTCATAGTGGGACGTGCCGGTCCCCTGAAAGCCCTTGATGACCTCCTCAGAGACCATATATTTGCCAATGCTGATGCCGTAGGTATCCTCCACCACCTTGAAGCTGGAGCTGACGATCATCACTCTGCCCTCGTAAATACTGGAAAGCATATCAAGCTCCGCCTTCACCACATCGGAATCCTGATTTTCCAGATAATTGTAGGTCACAAGATGATTGGTCAGCACCTTTAACTGGTTCTGCACCATGGCAACCCGGCTCTCCACCGCCTCGTTCTCATAATTCTGCATAATCCCGAAATACAGAATGAGGGACGGTACCAGACCGGCAATGAGCATGATCAGGAAAATACAGACTCTGATACTTAAAAGGGATCTGAAAAAATGCCCGATGCGTTTAAAAAAATTCTTCATATCTACTACATCGAATAATAATTAACTGGCTATACCTTCATTTGATTTTATGCCAGCCGCT
>JAJPYH010000209.1 GCA_021205045.1 Lachnospiraceae bacterium
TGGGACATTTTCTCTTGTGGTATATAAGGACATTATCATAAATGGCTTATAATAGAAAAAATTCATTTAATTTTTCGGTTGACAAACCGGAATAAATGTACTAATATAGTTTTGCTGTGAGGGAGACCTTGCAAATGCGTGTGCGTTTAGCTCAGCTGGATAGAGCGTTTGGCTACGGACCAAAAGGCCGGGGGTTCGAATCCTCTAACGCACGTATTGCGGCCGGTTGTTTTCAACCGGCTGTTTTTTATTTTGATCAGTTATGGAGAATTCCCATGAATCCCGAACTTGTTGTGCGCTCAGCGCTGGATATCGGAGAAGAAATGTTAGTCAGCGGCGCGGAAACCGTCCGGGTGGAGGACACCATCCGCCGTATCTGCCAAAGCTACTATGACTGCCGTGTGGATGTGACCTCCTACATGAACGCGATTTTTGTCAGCATGGACATCAGCGGCTGCGCTCATGAGGAAGGCTGCCCGGTCGTCATCACACAGACCAGGCGCGTCCTTTCCACCTCCAATGATTTAACCGTTCTGGAGGATCTGAATACCCTGTCCCGGTATATTTGTTCCCAGCACCCCGAATATGAGGAAATCTGTGAGCGCATCGCCGGGATCAAAAAGGAATCCCCCAGCCCCTGTAAGCTTCTGCTGGGCTACATCATGTCCGCCGCCTTTTTCGCCGTCATGTTCGGCGGCACCTGGCTGGACGCTGTCTGCAGCGGCCTCATTGCCGTCTTCATCTTTTATCTGAAAAGAAACGTGGACCGACGTCTGGGCAATCAGCTCATCCGCATCTTCATTCTTGCCTTCGCCTGCGGCGTGGGAGCCTGCATCCTGCATATTTCCCCCATCCCGGTACAGATGGACATGATCATGATCGGCAATGTGATGCTGCTGATTCCTGGCCTGGCCCTGACCAACTCCCTGCGGGATCTGATGACCGGAGACATCGTGTCCGGCACCCTGAAGCTGGTCAACAGTCTGCTGATCGCCGTATTTATTGCCTGCGGTTTTGTTCTTTCCATGATGATTTTTCAGGTGTAGGAGGCAGAAATGGTATCTTATATCATTCAGATCATAAGCGCTTCCCTGGGTTCCGTCGGCTTTGCGCTGCTTTTCAACTTAAGAAAAGACAAAATTCCCTACATAACGGTGGGAGCCGCCCTGGGCTACTGCATCTATCTGGCACTGATGCATTACACAGCCTCCATCCTGATTTCCAATATGGCGGCGGCCATGTTCTGCACCGCGCTTGCGGAAATCTACGCCAGATGGCGCAAGGCTCCCACCACGCTCTTTCTCATGTCCCATATTATGCCCCTGGTACCCGGCGGTTCCCTCTTTTATACCATGCGGAGCATGGTACAGCAGGATCAGGCTGCCTTCGCTTCCTACGGCATGGACACCATCCTTGCGGCAGCCGGCATCGCCGTAGGCATACTGGCCGCGACCTCCGCGCGGTATATTATTCAATCCTATCAACAGAATTTTTCACATTAAAAGGGTCTGTGGAAAGGAGCTCTTACAGCCTCTCCACAGACCTTTCTCTTTTCTTATAAGTTCAGAAATCAAATCCGTCCGCTGCCATACTCTCAGGCCGCTCTCATCATTTATATGCCGCAGCCAGCTTCTCAAAAGCTCCAAGAGAGCGCTCAATCATTGCCTTATCCACGCAGTAGGAAACTCTCACGTATCCGGGACAGCCAAAGCCATCCGCCGCCACCAGCAAAAGATCAAACTCCTTCGCCTTTTCACAGAAGGCCTCTGAGTCCTCCCCGAAGGCTTTCACGAACATATAAAAAGCCCCGTCCGGATGAACACACTCATACCCCAGCTTCTGCAAACCTTCGTACAGAATATCTCTGTTTTCTTTATAGGCGTTGATGTCTCCCACCTTTCCCTGACAGCGGGCCACCACCTGCTGCATCAGACTGGGAGCGCACACGTATCCAAGCTTTCTCCCTGCGCCGCAGACCGTCAGATACAGGCGGCGGCTCTCAGCGGCTTCATCCGGTACCAGGATATAACCGATTCTCTCCCCCGGAAGAGATAAGGATTTGCTGTAGGAATAGCACACGATGGTATCCCGATAATATTTCGTCACAAAGGGAACCTGGATACCGTCATAGACAATCTCCCTGTAGGGCTCATCAGTGACCAGATAGACCGGATGGCCGTACTGAGATGATTTTTCATTCAGCAAAGCAGCCAGCTTCTCGATGGTGCTCTCTGTATAAACCACGCCGGAGGGATTATTGGGAGAATTGATGATCACAGCCCTGGTGTGCTCATTCACAGCCCCGCTCAATGCCTCAAAATCAATCTGAAAATTTTCCATATCCGGTTTTACCATCACAAATTTCGCGCCGGAACCCTCCACAAACACCTTATACTCCGGAAAGAAAGGGGCGATGGCAACGATTTCATCCTCCTTTGACTCCACCAGCGCGTGAAAAGTAATGCACAGAGACGCAGCCGCGCCGCAGGTCATATAAAAATTGTCCGGGCCAAAGCTGGTGCCATAGGTTTGATTCAGATAATCCGCTATGGCTTTTCTGACGTCTGCGTCGCCCTGAGCCGAGGTATAGCCGTGAATCTGAATGGAGGTTTCTGTGGAAAGAATATCCCTGATGGCTTCGGCCACCTCATCCGGTGCCGGCACCGTGGGATTTCCCAGACTAAAATCGTACACATTTTCCGCTCCGACGACGGCTGCCCGCTGCTTTCCATATTCAAACAGCTCCCTGATGACTGACCGCCTGCTTCCCCACTCATAACATTGCTCTGAAAACATTTTCTCCTCCGTTCCCCGGACAGTTTTCCCTCCGCCCGGATGTCTGTATTTTTATTGCATCCTGGCACGACAGGCCGGATTTATAATCCCCACTTTGAATAAATGCCGGTGCGGATTTCGCTGATATAAGCCTCCTGTCGCGGCAAATCAGGATATTTCCTGGCGATTGCCACCTCCGCTTCATTATCATAAGGCACACTGAGAACCGATAAACTTATGGGGGCTTCCCTGAGTCCGTCCTTCATGCCCTCGACCAAGAGAGCATGAGCCTTCGGCACGCCATGGCTGTTGCCCACACTGCCGGTATTAATCAGATAACCGGCCTGCAGCGTGCGAATATATGGCCGATGAGTATCAGCGGAGATCAGCCCGCCATAAACCTTTCCGTTGGCATGAAAATAGCCGGAAAGAACCTCCTCATCGGTAAATCCCTGAAATTGCGGCGTCACCGGATGCCCGTGAAATACCCTGAAACAGATGCCGCTGACGGTCAGCTCCAGCTCCAGCGGAAGCTCCCGAAGCCATTTCAGCCTCTCCTCCCCAAGCTGGCGCTGATAAAACTCCGCGTCCCAGTCCCCGGCGATCCCATAATCCCAGTTACCGCCCACAAAATACTGACAATGCTCCCTCACCCAGTCACAGGTCTTTGCATTCTCCGGGCCTTTTCCCACCGCATCTCCCAGAAACCAGACCTCATCCGGCGAAAGAAGTTTAAGCTCCCGCTCCATCGCCAGCGTAGCGGTCATATTTCCATGCAGGTCTCCCAGCAGCACAATCCTCGTCCTGTCCATACGTATCCCTTTCAAAACAAAAACAGGCAGCAGCGTTTTTGAATCATCCGCGTTTGCCTGTTCCATAGTACCATATTTTTAACCACTGTAAAAGGGAAATTTCTTTTTTATTTCTTCTCTTCTTCTTTTATTTCAAAAAACGAATCGTAATCTGTGTCAAAAACTTCTTTCATGATTGTGAGATCACTGGCCTTAATGTTTCTCCTGCAGGTCTCAATATTTGCCAGCGTACTCCTGGACATCATACTGCCATGAAGCTGCATCTGTGTAATCACATCTGTCTGCTTCATTCCCTTTTCTTTCCTGAGCTTTCTGATATTCTCCCCCACCGGAACGTTCAATATGATCTTCTGCTGGTCCATTTGTAATTCTCCATGTGACTCTTTAGTGGCTGTTTGGAAAGTATATCTCATGGGAATTTTTACCATGCCACTACCTGGTCACATATTGGAAATACCAAATATCTACGTCTGTCTGCACCTTCTCATTTCTGTTAAAAATCCGGAACCCCATATTGCCAGTATTCCTCCGGGTATGCTTACAGCCGTAAAGTTTTACACCAAATAAAAAAAGGGAGATACTTATGAAAGTATCTCCTCTCTCTTTATAAAATGCCGGCGACCGGGATCGAACCGGTACGAGGGGTTTAGCCTCGCAGGATTTTAAGTCCTGTGCGTCTGCCAGTTCCGCCACGCCGGCAAATGAAAAAGCGACCCGGATGGGGCTCGAACCCACGACCTCCGCCGTGACAGGGCGGCGCTCTAACCAACTGAGCCACCAGGCCGGATATTAATAATATTGAGTGGACCTTCGGGGACTCGAACCCAGGACCGACCGGTTATGAGCCGGTTGCTCTAACCAACTGAGCTAAAGGTCCATGCTTTAGCCTCCCGCAATCTCAGCGACAGAATACATGTTATCATGATTTTTTACGAAATGCAAGCATTTTTTTAATTCGTTGCATGCTGCTATAAGCCATTTATGATAATGTCCTTATATACCACAAGAGAAAATGTCCCAAA